>CAMZET010000158.1 GCA_947305825.1 uncultured Verrucomicrobiota bacterium | reverse complement strand
GTAAATGCTGACGCCCTGCCCCGCATGGCCCTGGAAGCCGGCTGCGTTTGCACTTGCTTCGGCAGATATGGTAAAATATCCGGCATCGGCGCAGAATATGCGCGGATGCTTGCGTCCAAGCTGCTGCAAGCAGCATGGACGCAGTGCGATGGACAGAGAACCCTGAAACCACGAAAGGAACGCCGCGAGGCGAAGTTTGCCAGGATGAACGCAAGTCTTTCAGTATTGCCGATAGCCGTGCTTGTAGCGGCGCTGGCGGTGTTCAAGGCGCCGGCGTGGAAAGCGGCGCTGCTCGCGTACTTTAGCGGCGCGGCGCTGGCGCACTTTGATGCGCGGCTTGGCTTCCCGGAAATTGCCGTCGTCTCGCTCCAAGGAGTCGGCACGGGGCTTTATCCCATCGGACTTGTGATAATCGCGGCGCTATTCACGTATGCGGTGACCGTGGAGTCGAAAGCGATAGAGGAAATCAAGGGCGGGCTGTGCTCGCTTTCGGCGGACACGCGCTTCCAGGCGCTGCTGGTCGCGTGGGGCTTCGGCAATTTCATGGAAGGGATGGCGGGGTTCGGGACGGCGGTCGCGATACCGTGCGCCATACTCGTAGGCGTCGGCTTCGACCCGGTAAAGGCGGTGCTGTGCTGCCTGGTGGCGAACACGACGCCGACGGCGTTCGGGTCGGTCGGCGTGCCGACGATGGTGCTCTCCGGCGAAACGGGGCTCGGGCTGGGGCGGCTGGCGGCGACGATTGGCGCGGTGCAGACCCTGCCGACGGTCCTCTCGCCGTTCCTGGTGCTGCTCATAGCGGACGGGCGGCGCGGTCTGCGCGAAAAATGGCGGCTTGCGCTTCTGGCGGATGCGGCGTTCGTGCTACCGTGGCTGGCGGTGTCGCTCCTGGGCGGCTGCGAGCTGCCGGACATAGTCGGCGGGATATGCGCGATGGTGGCGTTGGGGCTGGCCGGAGACCGCAGTGGGCTAGACGCGCGGCGGCAGGCGCGGGCGTGGATGCCGTTCGTCTTCGTTGTGGCGGCGCTTGCGGCGAACGCAACGCTTCCCGCGCGGCTGAAGCTGTCGCCTGGCGTCCTGATACTGGCGGCGGGCTTCGCCGGCGGGCTGTACCAGGGCCTTCGCGCACGGCGACTCGCCGCTCTCCTCGGTTGCACCCTGCGCAAATATTCTCTCGCGCTGCTGACGGTCTGCACAATCCTGGCGCTCGCGAAGACTATGGGCGCGGCCGGCATGACGGAAGCGCTGGCGGACGCGCTGGCTGCGGCCACCGGCAGCGGCTACGCCGCCGTCGCCAGCCTCGTGGGCGCGCTCGGCGGCTTTGTCACCGGATCCGGGACGAGTTCGAACGTCCTGTTCGGCGCGATGCAGGCGGCGGCCGGCGGCACCGAGGCCGAGAAGTTCCTGTTCGCCGCCGCGAATGTCATGGGCGCGGGCATCGGCAAAATGGTCTGCCCGCAATCGATAGTGCTCGGCTGCGCGGCGGCCGGGCTGGCGGGACGCGAAAGCGACATCCTGAAAAAGGCGCTCCCCTTCTTCGCCATAGCGCTTGCCGCCGCCTGCACGGCTGTCATTGTTTTCGTACGCCTTTGACGGCAGACGGATGCTGCGGGCGACGGGCGGCTACACCCCGGTATGGCGGGCGGCTGCACCCGGATATCGCGGGTGCGTGGCTAGCGGTTGCGGAGGAGTTTCTTGGCGGCGGCGAGGAGGTCTTTGTCGCGGGAAACGAGTGCGAGGCTGGCGGCGGAAGCGGCGAGCCGGGCGTGCCGGATGTAATCGAGGATAAGGCGGTCGGCTCGCTGGGAGCCTTCGCCGCCCGTGTAGGAGACGCGCAGGCGCCCGTCGAGACGGGAATTGCCGCGCGGCCCGTCGAACACGACCCACGCGAAATCGCGCGGGTTCGCGTCGAGGAAAGCGGCGACTTCCGCCAGCAGCGAAGAGGGGGAATGGCTTTGCCAGGCGCCGCCGCCGGAGTTGCGCCTCTCCAGCCAGGCGGCGAGGCGCTCGCCGAGCAGAGACGGCGGCGTGCCGAGAGGGCCGCCGCCGCTACGGCGCGAGTCGCCCAGCACGAGATTCCAGCCGTCGACCACGTAGAAGGTCCCGCCGGGAGCGAGTGCGGCCATGTCGCGCGCCGCGAGAAGCGCCTCGGCGAAGTGCGCCGCCAGGCTCTCAGACTGCGCGCGCAGACGCGAGTTCTCCTCGCGAAGGCGCGCGACTTCGTCCTTGAGCTCGCGCAGCGTCGCGGCGCGGCCGGCCGCTATTACCGCCTGGCCGTCCATGCGGCGAGTTCGTCGGCGAGCGCCGCCAGGCGCGCGCGGCTTTCGTCGTTCAAGGCGCCCTTGATTGTCACCGTGTTCTCGCAGAACGTGATGCCCTTCGACTTCTCGAACATCGAACGCATTACGCGAGCGGCCGCCGGCGCCCACGACCCGTTCTCGATGAGGCCGACAAGGCGGTTCTGGTAGTTGCGCTCCGTCAAATGCTCGATGAAGTGGCGCATCCACGGGAAAATGTCCATGTTGTACGTCGTCGTCGCGAGCACCACCGCGCCGTAGCGGAAGGCGTCCTCGACGGCTTCCGGCTGGTCGTCGCGAGCGAGGTCGGCCGTCGCCACCTTCGGGCAGCCGCGCTCGAGAAGCATGTCCTTCAGAAGCAGCGCCGCCTCCTCCGTGTGGCCGTAGACCGACGTGTACGCGATGAGAAGACCGGGCGACTCCACGCCGTAGCTCGACCATGTATTGTACTGCTTGAGGACATGCGCTATTTCCTCCGGCGTCGAAAGGACGGGACCGTGGAGGGGGCATATCGTCTTGATGTCGAGCGAGGCGGCCTTCTTCAGCAACGCCTGCACCTGTGCGCCGAACTTCCCGACGATGCCGAAATAATACCGCCGCGCCTCGCAGTCCCAGCCTTCAGGGTCTTCGCGGTCGAGCGCACCGAACTTGCCGAAGCCATCCGCAGAAAAAAGAACCTTGTCGGTGGTATCGAACGTGACCGTGACTTCGGGCCAATGGACCATCGGCGCGGAGACGAACGCGAACACGTGGCGGCCGGTGGAGAGCGTGTCGCCTTCCTTGACGACGATGCGGCGCTGGGCGAAGTCCGTCCCGAAATAGTTCTTCATCATCGCGAACGCCTGCGCCGAGGAAACTATCGTCGCGCCGGGGAATTCGGCGGCGAAGCGGGCGATGTTCGCGGAGTGGTCCGGCTCCATGTGCTGGACGACGAGGTAGTCCACGCCCGCGCCGCCGAGTTCCGCGCGCAGTTTCGCCAGCCATTCGTCGCCGAAGCGGCGGTCCACCGTGTCGAACACCAGATTCTTCTCGTCCTTCACGAGATACGAATTGTACGCCATGCCCAACGGAACGTCGTACTGCCCTTCGAACAGGTCGATGTCGTGGTCATTTACTCCGATGTACTTAATATCGTCAGTGATGGTCATGATTGCCTTTCTTTCCTTGCAATGCTTGGTGAAAAGTATACCATAATTTCGCGCCGCCCGCTTGGGAGGCAGAGCGACGCGCGGCGGCCCGCCGCTGAACCCGCCGAAGTGCAGGCATTTTATTCTCCCCTGTCCTGTTTTTGGGCTTCTTCTTCTGACGATTCCAGTTTGTTCGTCTTCGCGTTTAGTTTCTTGAGCAATGCCTCTTTTATCAAATCCTTTCCCGGCGATGACTCAATATGACCCTCAGCCTCGACAAGCGACTTCTTTTCCGTAACAATCTTCTCGCCCGCGCCAGCTCGCGCGCCGCGCCCTCTTGACGGGCTGGGGCGGATTGTGGTATACTTGATTGAGTTGTGCCGTTTAGGGAGGACTCCCCGTCTGCTTTCCACAGCGCGACGGCCCGGCGCAGGGGCATTGCGGTCGCCGGGGTTTTTCCTTTAAGGTATACTGTAGTCTCTTCCGACAGGTCTACCACCGGACCGTTCTGGACGGGAGTCGCTACAAGCCTGCCCATGTGCTTGCCGAGCGTCGCGTCTTTCGCGTCCACGGTCGCGGCGGAGCCCGTGTCGACGGGCGAGACG
>CAMZET010000157.1 GCA_947305825.1 uncultured Verrucomicrobiota bacterium | reverse complement strand
TTGTCGGAGTCGAGGAGGCGGAGTTCGGCGCGGCGTTCGTCGTCGCTGCCGGCGAGCGCGCGCATGAGCCTTGCGCGCGGGGCGTGGCGCGAGAGCGGGGCGGTCTGGAGGAGTTCGCCGTACGCCTTGCGAGCGGCCGCCTTGTCGCCCAGGCACCTAGCGCATTCGGCGAGGCGGTACAGCAGGTCGTCGGCCTGTATCGTGGCTTCGCCGCGCAACGCCTCGTATTCAGCCTTGGCCGCTTGGTAGTTCTCGCGATCGAACAGGCGGTCGGCCATGGCCATGCGGTCTTTCGGCGCGATGGCGAGCGGCGCGGCAATGGCGGCGCCGGCGAAAACCGCCGTCGCGACCGCCGCCGCCAGATTGCGCGCACCGGAATGCCTAATCGCCTTTATTTCTTCTTCCATGTGTTGATTCCTTCGCGTACGCCGAGCGTCACCACCACCGCCGCGAGCGCCAGCAGGAAGAGCGACGCGCCCATGCGTATGCCGTCCCCGGCAGACACGCTCTTGGCGAATATGGTCGCAAGCGCCCACGACGACACCGAGAGCATCAGCGCCATCGGGATTGCCGTAATCCAGCAAGGCTTGGAGTTGCGGGAGAACCAGAGCGTCGCGGCGAGAAGCGTCAGGGCGGCCAGCAGCTGGTTCGCCGCAGCGAACATCGTCCAGATTTGTTTGGCCGTGGCCGGATTGCCGAGAAGCAGGAACGCCACCAGCGCTACGACGATTAAAGTCCCCACGTACATGTTAGAGAAGAACCTGACGAGCGGATTTCGCGCCCGCGCCGCCGCGCCGGATGCCTTTTCGCCCGCCGGCGACTCTTCGCCGGAGAGCAGCTCTTGCCACGAGAAGCGCGCCAGGCGCGTCCCGGAGTCGATTGTCGTCATCAGGAATGCCGAGACCGACAGCAGCATGAACGACTCCGCCGCGCGCAGAGGAAGACCGAACTTCGTGCAGAAGCCCGCTATCGTCGCCGCGAACATCTGCACAGGCTCCATGCCCTGGATTGCCGTCACGTAGTCCTGCTGCGAGGCGTAGGTCCCCGCGACGCCTATCACCGCCACAATCGCGAGCACTCCCTCGAGAAGCATCCCGCCGTAGCCTATGTGGCGTATGGAACGCTCGTTGTCGAGCTGCTTGGCGCTCGTGCCGGACGCGACGAGGGCGTGGAAGCCGGAACACGCGCCGCACGCCACCGTCACGAACAGGAACGGGAAGAGTTTGTCGAGCGTCCCGGCGCGTCCGATTGCCGTGAAGCCGGCGAATGCGTCGGTGTGCAGCACCGGATGCGCCACGAAAACGCCTAAAAGTCCCATCGCCATCATCGCGTAGAGCAGATACGAGTTGAGGTAGTCGCGCGGCTGGAGGAGAATCCACACCGGGCAAGTCGATGCCACGTAGCAGTAGGCGAGCAGCAGCAGCGACCAGAACATGGAGACCTGCGCCGGCGTCAGCCCCCACTTCGTCAGGTCGAGCGGCATCAGGCAGCCGAACCACACCGATGCGAACATGAGCGGCACGAAGAACAGCGACGCCGCCAAGACCGACACTTTGAAGCGGTTTACGCATAGGCCGAACGCGATTGCCTCGGCGATGAAGAGCAGCGAGGCGGTGGCGATCGCAGGGTCGGCCGTGAACGTGCCGGCAATCTGGCGGGCGAACTCGGTGACCACCAGTATGAGCGTAGACCAGGAGAACACCAGGAATAGGATTTTCCCCGGACGGCCGAGAATCGTGCCGATTATCGAGCCGATGGACTCGCCGCCGTGGCGCACCGACAGGAACATGGCAATCATGTCGTGCGCCGCACCGATGAACACGCAGCCGAGAATAATCCAGAGCGCGACGGACGCCCAGCCGAATTCTGCGGCGAGCACGGGACCCACGATTGGCCCTGCCCCGGCTATCGACGCGAAATGGTGGCCGAACAGGACTGCGGGATGCGCCGGCACGTAGTCCACGCCGTCGCCGCGCGTGTGCGCCGGCGTCGGTTTCGACGGGTCTACGCCCAAAACTCGCTCCAGAAAGCGGGCGTACAGAAAATAACCACCAAAGAAGGCTGCGACAGCCGCAGCCAAAAGTATAGCACCGTTCATGATGAGGAATATTATACCAAAAAATCGCCCGTCTGTGCGAGGTTTGGCGGAAAGCGCGGATATTAGAAGAATACGGCGCGGGAGAGGTCGAAGCGGACGCCGACCTTGGCGCCGTGGGAGAAGGAAGCGAAGCCCTGGACGCGGGCGACGATAGGCGTTCCGCTGTAGGAGAGGTGCACTAGCGTTTCGCTGCCAAGGGGTTCGGCGAAGTCGACGGTGGCGTCGTCGCCGTCGCCGATGGCGATATGTTCGGGCCGGACGCCGACGGTGCGCGACGGGTCGAGCGTTCCTGGCGGGAGGAGGTTCATGGGCGGCGTGCCGATGAAAGAGGCGACGAATTCGTTGGCGGGGCGTTCGTAGACTTCTAGAGGCGGCGCGACCTGCTGGATGCGCCCGTCCTTCATCACCACTATGCGCCCGGCCATCGTCATTGCCTCGGTCTGGTCGTGCGTCACGTAAATCATCGTCGCGCCAAGCCGGTTGTGGAGGCGGATTATTTCGGCGCGCATCTCGACGCGCATCTTCGCATCAAGGTTGGAAAGCGGCTCGTCGAACAGGAACACGGCCGGCTCGCGGACTATGGCGCGCGCCAGCGCCACCCTCTGGCGCTGGCCGCCGGACAGCGCCTTCGGCAGACGCTTCAAATACGGCGCAAGCCCCAGAGCCCCGGAGACCTCCGCGACGCGCCTCTCAATCTCCGGACGCGGCACCTTCCGCAGCCGCAGGGCGAACTCCATGTTCTCGCGCACTGTCATGTGCGGATAGAGCGCGTAGTTCTGGAACACCATCGCTATGTCGCGGTCTTTCGGCGGCAGGGCCGTGACGTCCTTCCCGCCTATGAAGATTCTGCCGGTGGTAGGCGTCTCCAGACCCGCGACCATACGCAGAGTAGTGGACTTCCCGCAGCCCGACGGCCCGACGAGCACCAGGAACTCCCCGCTCTTGACGTCGAGCGAGAACTTCTCGACCGCCGGCGCGTCGCCGCGCGAATAGACTTTGCCTATGCCGTCGAAGCGGACTTCAGACATCGCGCCTCCCCTGGATTGCGCGCCTGAGCGTGAGCGGGTCGGAATACGCGACTCCCGAATCCGCCGGCAGCCCGAACGCCAGCCGCGTAACCTTTGTACCATACTGGCGAAGGATTTCCGCCAGATATTGCGCGGTCGCGTCGCCCTCCATGTCGGTAGAGAGCGCGAGCAGCACTTCGCGGAAGCCTTCGGAGCGTACGCGCTCGGCGAGTTCGTGGATGCGCAGCTGCTCCGGGCCGATGCGTCGCGACGGCGAGAGTTTGCCGCCGAGGGCGTGGTAGCGGCCCTTGAACGCGCCGGATTCTTCCATCAGCACGATGTCCGACGGGTCTTCGACGACGCAGACGACGCCGCCGTCGCGCGACGGGTCGGTGCAAGTGAGGCAGATTTCCTGCGGTCTTGTGGTGAAGGCGCCGCATCTGCGGCAGGTGCAAATGGAGTCGCGAGCGGCCGCGAGGGCGGCCGCGAGCGGCTCCGCAAGGCGTTGGCGTTCGCGCACGAGCGCCAACGCCGCGCGCGCCGCCGAACGCCGCCCGAGCCCGGGCAGCCGCGCCAGCGCCTTCTCCAGCTCCGCTATCTGCGCCAGCATCAGCCTACTTGCCGAAGAGGCTCCCCAGGTTCGACCCCTGCATCATCTTCATCATCTCGGCCTGGACCCTCTCGCGCGTTTTCTTCAGCGCCGCGTTCGTCACGTTCAGCAGCATCGTCTCGAAACGCTCGGGCTTGCCGGCCTTCACTTCGTCGTACGCCTCCGGAGCCATCTTTATGCTCACAATCGACATGTCGCCGCGCGCCACGACCGTTATCCCGCCGTTCGTGTGCTCGCACGTAATCGCCTGCACCTCGTTCTGGATGCGCTTCGATTCGGAACGCATCTTCATCAAATCCTTCATCTGGTCGAACATTCCCAT
>CAMZET010000156.1 GCA_947305825.1 uncultured Verrucomicrobiota bacterium | reverse complement strand
ATGTGTCTAAAGACGTCGGTTGACAGTCGATGGACAAGTAAATGCTGTCGCCCTGCGCCCCCGCCCAAGTTCGCGCCGCCCGGATTCACTTCCGCGTCCCCGGGAGCCTGCACAGCGCTATCGGCGCCTCGCGGCATTTCAGGCTTTCTTGGTCGGTGCGGCTTTCGCCCGCCGGCAGGCCGACGGCCGGCAGGGTGGCGACAATCACGCATCTCCATGCCACTAGGCGCCCCCACTTGGTGCCACCTCGCAACGCGCTTGGTGCCACCACGCAACGCGCTTGGTGGCACCACGCAGCACGCTTGGTGCCACCTCGCAACGCGCTTGGTGGCACTAGACGCATCGTCAGGCGGGGGTCAGGCAGGGACCGCCCCCGCCGTCCCCGGCTGGGTTGCGGCTTCCGGCGCGCTATGCGCCGCGGGCGAAGATTTGGTATAATACTCCTCATGAGTGAAAAGGGATCGTTGGCGGCAGTGGTGCTGAAGGCTGCGGGGATATACTCTCCGGAGCAGATTGGCCATATACTGGAGAAACGCGCGGCAAACCCCGGCATGGGGCTTGCCGAGGCGGCGGTGAAATTCGGCGGCACGAAGGAGCCGGAGTTCCTCGCGGCCGTCTCGAAAGTGCTCGGAATCGAGGTGGTGGACCTGGAGAAGCGCCAGCCCAGCCCTGAGGCGCTCATGCGCATCCCCGCGACGACCGCCTACCAGCTCAACGCCCTTCCCATCGCCGCCGGCGAGGGCTCGCTCACCATCGTGACGAGCGACCCGTTCGACACCGCCGCCGCCGACGGCATCCGTCTCATGCTAGGCGGCACCGTCAAGAGCGCCGTCGCACCGCGCGAGGAAATAGAGAAGGCCATCAAGAAATACTACGGCGTCGGCGCGGACGCCATCGAGAAGATGATCGAGGACGGCCGCTACTCCGTCGACGAGGAGTTCGGCGCCATGACCAAGATAGACGTCGGCGAAATGGGCGAGGAAGCCTCCATCGTGCGCTTCGTCAACCAGATTATAGCCGAGGCCGACCACCAGGGGGCCACCGACATCCACATCGAGCCGCAGGAGACCGAGCTGCGCATACGCTACCGCATCGACGGAATGCTGCACAAGGTGGACGTGCCGCCGCAGCTCAACCGCCTCAAATCCGCCATCATTTCGCGCATCAAGGTAATGGCCAACCTCGACATCGCCGAAAAGCGTCTGCCCATGGACGGGCGCATCGGCATCCGCATCGGCGGCCAGGACATCGACATCCGCGTCTCGACAATGCCGGCGGCCTACGGCGAATCCATTTCCCTGCGACTCCTGGCCAAGAGCGGCAACTTCGTGAAGATGCAGGATTTGGGCTTCAACGAGCGCGATTTCGCCGTCGTGAACAAAATCATCCACCGCCCGAACGGCATTTTCCTCGTCACCGGGCCGACCGGCTCGGGCAAATCGACGTCGCTCTATTCCTTCCTGAGCGAGGTGAACACGATGGACGTGCGCATAATGACGGCGGAAGACCCGATAGAGTACCACATGGCCGGCATCAACCAGGTGCAGATGCAGGCGGACATCGGGATGAACTTCGCGCGTGCGCTGCGCGCTTTCCTGCGACAGGACCCAGACATAATCATGGTGGGCGAAATACGCGACCGCGAGACGGCGGAAATAGCGATAAACGCCTCGCTCACTGGCCACATGGTGTTTTCGACGCTGCACACTAACGACGCGGCCGGCGCCTTCCCGCGACTCATAGACATGGGCGTCGAACCGTTCCTTATCGCGTCGGCGGTGGCCGGCGTCATGGGACAGCGCCTCTGCCGCCGCCTCTGCCCGAAGTGCAAGCGCGAGGTCCCCATCGACATGAAATACTACAACCTCTCCTATCCTCCGGAGAAGCAGACGGTGTTCGAGCCGGTCGGCTGCGAGCAATGCGCGCGCTCCGGCTACAAGGGGCGGCGCGCGCTCTTCGAGGTCCTGGAGGTGGACGAAGACATAGAGGGCGCGATCGTCCGCCGCGAAAACGCCACCCAAATCCGCAACCTCTCGCTTTCCAAGGGCATGAAAACGCTGCGCGAGGACGGCTGGGCGAAAGTCTTCGCAGGCGTGACCTCCGTCAAGGAAGTGATGAGAGTGACCGAGGAACAGTAATGGCAAACCTGACGCAACTTAGAATGCTCGAAGAGCTCAACGCCGTGCTTCTCGTGGACAAGCCGGCGGGAATTTCGTTCGCGACCGTGGTGAAGACGGTCAAGCGCAAGTTCAACCTCGTGAAAGTCGGCCACGGCGGTTCGCTGGACGCCGCCGCCACGGGGCTTCTCGTGCTGCTCATCAACGACGCGAACAAATTCGTCGGCGACATCATGGGCGCCGACCGCTCGTGGGAGGGGACGATGCGCCTCGGGGTGCGCACGAACACGGGCGACGCGCAGGGCGAACCGGTCGGCGCCGGAAGCGGCGGCGCCGCTTACGGCGGCGGGCACGGGGACTGGGACGCCGCGATGAAAGAGTTCCGGGGCGACATATTCCAGACAGAGCCGCGCTTCTGCGCAGTGCGCCGCGAGGGCACGGCCGGCTACGAAATCGCCGACACCGGCGAGCACAAGCCGTTTCTCGCGCACGTCTGGAGTTTAGAGGCGAAGAAGCCGGAGACTCTCGCACCGGGCGCTCTCGTGCCTTTCTCCGTCGTCGCGACGAAGGGACTGATTTTGCGCTCGCTCGCGCAGGACTTCGGCGAATTCCTCGGCTGCGGCGCCATCCTCGAGAACTGCCGCCGCACTCGCGTCGGCAAATTCTCCGTCGAAGATGCAATTCCTTTCGACAAACTGCTAGATACCGCCATAGGGGACTTCGCCTCATGCACGATTCCGCTGGGGAAGGCGTTGCGGTAGGCTTTTTCGACGGCGTCCATCTCGGGCACCAGGCGATATTGCGCGGAGCCGCCGCCGCGCTTACGTTCCGCGACCATCCGCTTGCCGTGGTGAGGCCGGAGGCCGCACCACGCCTAATCATGCCGACGGACGAGCGCCTCGCCACCCTGCGCTCGCTGGGCTTGAAAGAGGTGGTGGCGATGGAGTTCACGCCGGAACTCGCCGCGATGGAAGCGCGCGACTTCGCCATGGGCATCCTACTGCCGCTCGCCTCCCGCCACACCGCGCCGGGCAAGCGCCCGCTCGTGCGCTGCGGCGCGAACTGGCGCTTCGGCAAGGCCGCACAAGGCGACGCCGCACTTTTGCGGGAACTCGGCTTCGACGTCGCCGTCGTGCCGTTCGCGATGTTCAACGGCGAGAGAGTCTCTTCGACGCGCATCCGGAACGCCATAGAACGCGGCGCCGTGGACGAGGCCGCCGCCATGCTCTCGCGCCCATGGATCCTGCGCGGCCGCATCGCCAAGGGCAAGGGGCTCGGCGGCAAGCTGGGCTTCCCGACTCTGAACGTAATTCCGGACGGACTTCAGCTGCGCCTGCCTCGCGGCGTCTACGCCGCCGAATTCGCCGGCCTCCGGGCCGTCGCCAACTTCGGCCGCGCCCCGACGCTCGGCGACGCCGCCTGGAATTCGGACGTCCTGGAGGCGCACCTTCTCGAGCCGGGACAAGCCGGCGCACCCCTTCCGACTCCAGGCGACCCAGCCGAAATAGCGCTCATCCGACGCATCCGCGACGAACGCCGTTTCGCCTCCCTGGACGAACTGGCCGCGCAAATCGCCCGCGACTGCCGCGACGCTGGGCAGGCGTCCCACCCCCAGGCAAGCGCGGCGGCGGCAATTATGTTATAATACCTGCCCGTAAATGCATTCCAACGGAGAGCCGCGGCATGGCAAAATATCTGGACCCGAAGACGGACGTCACGTTCAAGAAGGTTTTCGGCGAGCACAAGAACCTCGTCGTGAGCCTCCTTAACGCCCTGCTGCCGCTCGACGAGGGCAAGGAGATAGTGTCGATAGAGTACCTGCCGATCGAACTCGTGCCGGAGACTCCGCTCGGCAAGGACTCCATCGTCGACGTGCGCTGCGAGGAGACCGGCGGGCGCAAGTTCATCGTCGAGATGCAGATGGA
>CAMZET010000155.1 GCA_947305825.1 uncultured Verrucomicrobiota bacterium | reverse complement strand
GGCGTCTTGCGGAATGCGTTGTAGTTCAAGAGCCAGCACGAAGGATGGCGGCGTATCACTCCTTCCAGCTCGCCCACGCACTTCTGCGTAAACCCCCACACGTCGCGCGCCTCTTCCCATTTGTGCGTCGCAATCACCTCGCAGCGGTAGCGTCCGTCCTTGAGCGGGCGGCTCCACGCCACGAATACGGGGGCCTTGCATTTTGCGGCGAAGAACGCTGGGGCGGCCGACATCGGCACAGGGCGGCCGAAAAACCTGACCCATATGCCGCCATCCGACGGGCTCACCGCCTGGTCCACGAGAAGCCCGAGCGACTTGCCCGCCTTGAGCCCCTTCATGAGCGGCACGAACGCGCCCTTCGCCGGCACGATTTCCTGCCCGATGGAACGGCGCGCGCGCATCAGGAGGCGCGTCATGCCCCCGCTCCCGATATCCTTGGCGACGGACATCATCTCGTGTCCCTCGAGAAACGCGAGCTGCGAGAGGATTTCCCAGCAGCCGAGATGGGCGGAGACCGTGACCGCCGGGCGGTGCGCCGCCAGGAGCGCTTTCCCCTCCGGACTCATTTCGCCGGCGAGGGCGGCGCGGCGTCTGGCGTCGCGCAGCGTCCATATCGCGTGCGCCACCGTGCGGGCCATGTTGCGGTAGGAGCGCCGTATCACTTTCGTCTCGGCGGCGGACGCCGGGGAGTCAGGCGCCGGCGCGGAAGAACCGGGCGCGGCACTCCCTCGTATTATGCGGAGATTCGCGAGCGCCCTCCTGCGCCCGGCGCGGTCGAAGAAATACATCACCGCCGACGCCACGTCCGCCGCCTCCAGCAGCGCGCGACGCGGCAGCGGGCACAGCACCGCCATCGCCGTGCATATGCCCAGCCACTCGAATGGACGCCGCAACGCCCGCTTGGCCTTCTTGAACTTCCTTCTCAGCGACATTTTCCGAACCAGCGCGCCTTTCCGCGCTTCTACTGTATGTCGTAGGTCCCTTTGACTTCCTCCCACGTGCGCGTCGAGAAGAATCCGGCTATCGCCGTGTCGTACTGCGCAGTGTGGGCAAACGCCTTCTTCATCAGCTTGAAGCGCGTGTCCAGGCCGAGCGTGCCGTCATGGGCGGAGAGCTCCTGCGCGATATTCGCGTAGTCCAGCGGGTCGGTGACGGAAGCGACGCGCAGGTAGTTCTTGGCGGAGGCGCGGACCATGCACGGCCCGCCGATGTCAATGTTCGTGCGCGCCATTTCCGGCGTGACGCCATCCTTGGCCACCGTCGCCTGGAACGGATAGAGGTTGACGACCACCATGTCGATGGGCTGCGCGTCGAGACGCTTGAGGTCGTCCTGGTGGGCGTCGTTGTACGTCTCGGACAGGAGACCGAGATAGATTTTGAAGTCGAGGGTCTTGACGAGGCCGCCCTGCATTTCGGGCTGGCCTGTGTAGTCGGAAACCGCCACAAGCGTCTCCGCGGCCGCCGGGCCCAATATCTCGCGCACCTTCGAGTAGGTGCCGCCGGTCGAATAGATTTTCACGCCGGGGCAAGCCTTCACCAGCGCCGGCACGAACTCCTCGAGCCCCGTCTTGTCGCTGACGCTCATCAGCACGTTCTTCACGCGCACGCGCCCGTCGATTTTGCTCACTATGTTCAGAGACATCTCGCTGCTCCTTTCAACTTGTTCAACTTTGCGTTCAATTCTTCCAAGTCTGCGGCGGCAATGCGCCGCGCACGTGGATATTATACCAAATCCCTGCGCGGCCCGCCTCGCGCCCGCCGCCGGCATTGCGCCGCCGGCGCCGCCCCCCGCCTATTCAGTCGCGCGCCGCCGGCGCTTCGCCCGGACACTGGCCCTGTCCCTGGCTGCGCTCGTAAGCGGAGCGCACCCGCAGAAAGACGAACAGCGTAATCGGCACCGTCAAGACGTAGAGGAAGCCGACGATTCCGAGCGTCAGCCAGAAATCGGAAACGAGCAGGGCGACGAAAAGGAGCAGCGCGGCCATTACCGGCGCCAGAAACCGCTTCTGGATGTGAATGCTCTTGAGCGAAATCGTCGGCAGACGCGAAGCCATGAGCGAGCCGACGAAGAGGAGCGCGGCCACGCCGAAATACGGGTCCTGGAGCGAGGCGGCGACATCCGGGACAGACCCCTTCGCGCCAAGCGCAATCGAGAGTATCGCCGGCGTGAGGACCATCCAGGCGCCGCCTGGAGCCGGCACGCCGGTGAAAAAGTGTTTCCAGTATGGCAGGGTCGGCTGCTCGAGCATCGTGTTGAAACGCGCCAGCCGGAAACAGTCGCAAAGCGCGTAGAACAGCGAACAGCCCAGGACGAGGCGGACTACCTGCGGCGGCACGCGCACAAGCGCGCCGTCCGCGCCGGCGACCATGTGGGACGGCCCGCCCGTGAGCCAGAAGAACATGAACATGGCCGGCGCGACCCCGAAGTTCACGAAGTCGGCCAGGGAGTCGAGTTCCGCGCCGAGTTTGCTCGACGCCTTCAGGAGTCTGGCTATCCTCCCGTCCATCCCGTCGCATATGCAGGCGACGAAAAGCGCCACCAGCGCGGAAACGTAGCGTCCCTCGCTGGAGAACACAATCGATGTTATGCCGGCGCAAGCGGCGAGGCTTGTGACCAGATTCGGCGCCACCGCGCGCAGCGGTATGCGCTCCTGCCTTGCCGCCCCGTCGCGCCTCCGCCGTCTTCTCCCGCGAAACCTGAACTTTCCCATGTCTGCAATCTCCTGCCCTGCTGCTCGAAAACGCCCGCCGCCGCCTAGGAAAGATGCGCCAGCGGCGTCTCGCCGGCGACCATCGTCTGGCCGACTCGCACGCACGGCTTCACGCCGACCGGCAAATACACGTCCAGCCGCGAGCCGAACCGAATCAGCCCGAAACGCTCGGCGCGCGCTTTCACGTCGCCCTCGGAAACCTGCGGAACGATGCGCCGCGCCACCAGCCCCGCTATCTGCGTCACCGCGTATTCCGCCGTGCCGCCGCCGGGCAGCCGCGCCCGCACGAGATAATTGCAGCGCTCGTTCTCCTTGCTCGCCTTGTCGAGCGAAGCGTTCAGGAACTTCCCGGCCGCCACGTATTCCTTCTTGACTATCTCCCCGGCCGTCGGCATCCGGTTCACGTGCACGTTGAATACGCTCATGAACACGCTCACGCGCCAATGCAGGACGCCCTTGCGCCCCGCTTCCTCGCCGAGCGAGTCGGGCAATTCACATTCCTGTATCAAACAGACTTTGCCGTCGGCCGGCGAGAGAATCGCGCTTTCGTCGTCCGGCGGGTAGCGTTCCGGGTCGCGGAAGAACAGGAACACTCCCCAGGAAAGCAGCGCGAGCGGCAGCACCAGCCAGCCCAGGAACGGCACCCACCGCGACGCCACGGCCACCGCGCACGTCAGCATCAGCGCAACCGAACCGAAACGCAACCCCTCCGCGTTGATATGCGGCATGAGATACGCGCGCACCGAAAAGTCGGGCCGCTCTTCCGCAGCCGGCGCTTTCTTCTCTGGCTCCTCGCTCATTTCTTCTTCCTCGGCGGCCCTATCAGCGCACCGTGCACGCGCCCGAGCGTCTTCGGCGCCTGCTCGACGAAGCACTCGTCGCCCAGCTGCTCCAGCACCCTCGCTATCACGTCCTCGCCTATCTCGCGGTGGGCGTTCTCGCGCCCGCGGAACTGCAGCGTCAGCTTCACCTTGCTGCCGTCGGCCAGAAACCCGCGTATCTGCTTCATCTTGTACTCGAAGTCGTTCGTGTCCGTGCCGGGATGGAACTTGATTTCCTTCACCCTCTGCACTTTCTGCGCCTTGCGCTGCTGCTTTGCCTTTATCGACTCCTCGTACTTGAATTTGCCGTAGTCCATGATTTTGCACACGGGGGGAACGGCGTTTGGCGTGATTTCCACGAGGTCGAGACCTGCTTCTTCAGCCATTTTCTGCGCTTCGCGCGTCGGCAGGACGCCGACCATCGAGCCAGAAGCATCAATCACGCGAACCTGCGGCACGCGGATTTTATAGTTTACGCGAGTGAACTGTGCGATAACTCACCTTCTTCTTTTTTAATTGTGATGCGCATATTTTACCAAAAATCCGCTTTGACGGTCAAGTGCCACACCCGCCGAAG
>CAMZET010000154.1 GCA_947305825.1 uncultured Verrucomicrobiota bacterium | reverse complement strand
GAAGAGCGCCTCCGCGCCGGATTTTCGCCGGGCGTGTTCGCGACGGACGCCGCGCTGCGCCTAGTCGCCTCCGGAACGCCCTGGCGCGACGCATACCATGAAGTCCGCGACCACCTCGAACGGCTTGTGTCCGAAGACGCCGACGCGGCGGTCGCCGCCAAGACGCACGCGGGCGCGACCGCCGGACTCGACTTCGCGCTCTATCGCGGGAGAATCGCCCAGGAGCGTTCGCGCCTCGACGCCTGTGCCGAGACGCTCGCCGCGCCGCTGAAGCGTTTCTTCGGGAGCGACGGGCTATGACGCCGGCCGAGGGAGAGGCGGCGGCGGCAGATTCGCCGCGAGACAGGGGAGCCGTTTTCGACGTGCGCGACCTGCACGTGCGCTACGGCTCTTTCGAAGCCGTGCGCGGCGTCTCCTTCACCGTCAAGCGCGGCGAAATCTTCGGCATCGTCGGCGAGTCCGGCAGCGGCAAATCCACCATAGCGCGAACGTTGATGGGGCTGGAAAAGCCTTCCGGCGGAACGATATTGCGCTCGTCGGCAAAGGTACAGATGATATTCCAGGATGCCGTAGGTTCGCTCAATCCGCGGATGCGCGTCCGCCAGACGCTCTGGGAGGCGGCGCGCGTCGCCGCCGGCAACAAGCGCCTCGACCTCGTGAAACTGCTGGAACAGGTCGGGCTGAGCGAAACAGTCCTGGAACAGTACCCGCGCGAAATGTCGGGCGGCCAGTGCCAGAGGGTTTCGATAGCCCGCGCTCTCGCCGCCGGCTGCGAAGTCCTCGTCGCCGACGAACCGGTCAGCGCGCTGGACGTCTCCGTGCAGGCGAGGGTGCTCAATCTCTTGCGCGACCTGCGCCGCTCTATGGGCCTCACCATTCTCCTCATCGCCCACGACCTGGCCGTCGTCAAGAACGTCTGCGACCGCGTGGCCGTCATGGAAAAGGGTCTTTTCGCCGACTTGGGGACGACGGAGCAGGTCTTCGCCGCACCGGCGAGCGACTACACGCGAAGGCTTCTTTCCGCCGTTCCGGACGTGGCGCTTTCGCTGGCTCGGCGAGCCCGAAGCGCGGCGGCGGCGGACGGCGAACAGGCTGCCGCGCTGCCGCGCCAAGCGGACTAGGCCGGAATTTGATATAATTCCCCGCATGAGCGAAAAGATAACAATGGAAGGCGGGCGGCTTGTCGTGCCCGCGAGACCCGCAATACCGTACATCGAGGGCGACGGCATCGGGCCGGACATCACCGGCGCGGCGATGATTGTGTGGAATGCCGCCGTGGAAAAGGCATATGGCGGCGAACGCAGAATCGAGTGGCGCGAAGTCCTCGCCGGCGAAAAGGCTTTCAAGAAAACCGGCCAATGGCTGCCGCAAGAGACCCTGGACGCCTGCCGCGAATGCCTCGTCTCCATCAAGGGTCCGCTGACGACCCCGGTCGGCGGCGGCATACGTTCCATCAACGTCGCCATGCGACAGGAACTCGACCTCTACGTCTGCCTCAGGCCGATTCGCTGGTTCAAGGGCGTTCCCAGCCCCGTAAAACGCCCCGAACTGACCGACATGGTGATTTTCCGCGAAAACACCGAAGACATCTATGCCGGAATCGAGTGGATGAACGGCACGCCGGAAGTGGAGAAGGTCAAGGCGTTCCTGCTCGGCGAAATGGGCGTGAAGAAAATCCGCTTTCCGCGCACGTCGTCCATCGGCATCAAGCCGGTTAGCCAGGAAGGGACGGAACGTCTGGTGCGCGCGGCGCTCCAATACGCCGTGGCCAACGACCGCAAGTCGGTGACGCTCGTGCACAAGGGGAACATACAGAAGTTCACGGAGGGGGCGTTCCGCGACTGGGGATACGCGCTCGCCCGCCGCGAGTTCGGCGCCTCGCCGATAGGCGACGGCCCCTGGTGCGAGTTCAAGAACCCGCGCACCGGCCGCACAATCGTCGTCAAGGACTGCATCTGCGACGCCTTCCTGCAGCAAATCCTCACGCGCCCGGCCGAATACGACGTCATCGCCACCTTGAACCTGAACGGCGACTACGTTTCAGACGCGCTGGCGGCCACGGTCGGCGGCATCGGCATCGCGCCCGGGGCGAACATCAACTACCAGACCGGCGTCGCCGTCTTCGAAGCGACACACGGCACCGCGCCGAAATACGCCGGCCTCGACAAGGTGAACCCCGGCTCGCTCATCCTCTCCGGCGAGATGATGCTCCGCTACATGGGCTGGACAGAAGCCGCCGACCTGATTATCACCGCAATGGACCGCACCATCGCCGCCAAAACCGTCACCTACGACTTCGCCCGCCAGATGGAAGGCGCCAACGAGGTAAAATGCTCCGAGTTCGCGGCCGCTCTCGCCAGCAACCTTTGAACAAAACAATCCAGCAAACCCAATATCGCAAGAAAGGAACGACGACAATGAGACCGGGACCCTGGCAAATCCTCATCTGCATCATAGTGGTTGCCCTGCTCTTCGGAGCCAAGAAAATCCCCGAAATCGCGCGTTCGCTCGGGCGCGCCAAGGGCGAGTTCAAGAAGGGACTCGAAGAAGGCGACAAGCCCGAAGAAGCGGAGAAGAAGCCCGAGCTCACCGACGCCAAATAGCGTCGGGAGCCAGGCGCGTGCCATGACTCCGCAAATTGCCCAGCGGCTCAAAGACCTGCCGAACAAGCCGGGCTGCTACATCATGCGCGACCGGCAGGGAGTCATCATCTACGTCGGCAAGGCCAAGAACCTGCGCCGGAGGGTGTCGTCGTATTTCCGCGCCGGTGCCCGGCACGCGCCGAAAGTCCGCTCAATGGTCTCCACCATAGCGGACTTCGAGTTCATGACCGTGAAGAACGAGGCCGAAGCCCTTCTCACCGAGGCTTCCCTAATCAAAAAATACAAGCCGCATTTCAACATCCTGATGCGCGACGACAAGCGGTATCTCGCGCTTAAGGCGGAGACGTCGGCGACATGGCCGCGTTTCACGTGCGTCAGGATAATCCGCGACGACGGCGACAAGTATTTCGGTCCGTTTCCGTCCTCGCCGGTCGTTCGCGCCGCAAAGGATTTCGTCGAGAAGCGATACGGAATCCGCGAGTGCGAAGCTATCGAGCCGGACGCCGAGACTCACCGCCACTGCCTCGCGGACGTGATACGGACGTGTTCGGCGCCGTGCATCGGGCGTGTGACGGCGGAAGAATACCGCGAGCGTTTCGACGAAGCGTGTGCGTTTCTGGAAGGACGCCGCCCGGCGGTATTCGCCGAGGTCGAAGAGGCCATGCGCGAAGCAGCCGCGCGCGGCGACTACGAGAAGGCCGCGCGGCTGCGCGACACGCTCTTCGCCATAAAGGAACTCACCAAGAGCCATTTCGTGCGCAAGTCTCCGCAGATGCGCGCCGCTGACGCACAACGCGGCATCGAGGAACTCGCCGAAGCAATAGGCTTGGCCAAGCCGCCGCGTGTTATCGAGTGCGTCGACATCTCCAACCTCTTCGGCACCCACAACGTCGCCTCGCTTGTCGTCGCCGTCGCCGGTCTGCCGGACGGCCGCTACTACCGCCATTTCAAGATTTCTTCGTTCGAGGGGGCGGACGATCCGCGCGCAATGGCGGAGGTCGTGCGCCGCCGCTACGGGCCGGAATCCACTCTGCTTGCAAGTTCGCCGCGCGCAGACCTCTTCATTTGCGACGGAGGCATAACGCAGCTTCGCGCCGCGAGGGCGATGTTCAAGGAAATCGGCGTCGGCGACATACCGACCGTAGGACTCGCCAAGCGCCAGGAAGAAATCGTGCTGGACGACGGGCGCGAGTCTATTCTGCTGCCTCGCGACTCGCAAGGTCTTTTCGTGGTCACTCGGCTGCGGGACGAGGCGCACCGCTTCGCCATCACCTTCCACCGCTCGCTGCGCGAAAAGGCCATACGCGAATCGGTGCTGGATGAAATATCCGGCGTCGGGCAGGCTCGCAAGATGAAGCTACTCAAAGCGTTCCATTCGGTGCGCGGCATCGCCCGCGCCGGCGTCGAGGCCGTCCGCGCCGTCGCCGGCGTCCCGGAAGCGCTCGCAGCGGAAATCGTCCGCCGCGCCTCACTGTAGCGCCGCGCCGCCCGCGTCCATGCGGAACCCGGCGATAAAGATCACGTCCAGC
>CAMZET010000153.1 GCA_947305825.1 uncultured Verrucomicrobiota bacterium | reverse complement strand
ACATGACGCCGATGATTGACGTCGTGTTCGAGCTCATCATCTTCTTCGTCGTCACTATCAAGCAGGAAGACCTGTTTACGAAGATGAACGTGAACCGGCCCGCGCCGGCAGCGTCCTCTTCTTCCAGCGATTCTTCCGATGATATTTCCGTGACTATCGAAATCGGGCGCAGGAACGACTGGAACCCGAACGGCGTCATCCTTTACAACAAGAGGCAGCTCGGCGGCGTCAGCGCGTCCGCCGCTCGCAAGGAACTCGACCAGTGCCTCAAGGATGTCGCAAGGACTTCCAAGAAGACCCCCATCATCGTCAAGTGCGAGTCCGAGAGTCCCCACAAGGCTCTCGTCGACGTCCTTGACATCTGCTACAAGAACGAACTCTTCAGCGTCAGCGTCTTCACGCTGTAGCCTCGCGGGTTCAAAGGGAAAGGAGACTCTTGCATGAGCGAAGAGATAGAGGAATTCGAGGAGGTTGAGGGCATCGATCTTGAGGAGATTGGCAAGCGCTACGAAGAGAAGGGCATATTCCGCCGCCTGATAGACATGTTCAGCGGCCTCGGCAAACCGCACAATTCCCGCGAATACAAACTTGCGCGGATTGAGATGCAGCGCCTTATGGCGCCGCTGGCGGCGGTCGTGTCGGTCGTTCTCTTCGTCGTGATTCTCATCGTCGTGACGGCGGTGACGGGCCAGGCGAAGAAGAAAATCGAGATTACGGTCGCGACAATCGAGGAGCAGGATGCGGAAATCGAGGAGACTGCCGAAGAGGAGCCGCCGGAAGAGCCGCCGGAGCCGCCGCCAATCGAGGAAGTCGATATCGTGATAGACACTCCGCTTCCGGGTCCGCCGTCGCCGATGGCGCCGGCTCCATCTACGCCGCAGGCGCAGGTTTCGACGAAGCCCGCAGCCGCCGATACCGTCGCGTTCGTGAACTCGCCAGTCAAGATGAAGTCGATGGTTGGCTCGCGCACGCCGGGCTCGATTGGCGCAGCCACGCGCGGCGGCGCCAATTACGGCGACGCACAGACCGAGGCCGCCGTCATGAAGGCGCTGCGCTGGCTCAAGAAGACGCAACGGCAGGACGGCTCCTGGGACAAAGGGAACAACAATTCCGCCTCGAGCCCCGTGGCCGCCACGGGCCTCGCGCTCCTGACGCTGCTTGCGCACGGCGAAACGCCCGCATCCGAGGAATTCGGCACCACCGTCGAAAAGGCAATCAATTATCTGATTACCAACCAGGTTCAGCTCAAGGGCCGCGAAGGCGACATGGTCTGGTCGTATTCCGACGCCGAAAGGGGTGGCACTGGGTGCTACCCGTTCCCGATCGCCACCTACGCGCTCTGCGAAGCGTACGGCATGACGAAGAACCCGGACGTCAAGGAAGCGGCCGAACGCGCGCTTGCGCGCCTCGTCGCCAAGCAGTCCCCGACCGGCGGCTGGAACTACTACTTCGCCCGCGACGCGAACCTGCCGTCCATCGGCGCCCATGGCGCGGCGGACGACCTGTCGCTCGGCGGCTGGGCCATCCAGGCGCTGAAGGCGGGCAAGCTCGCCGGCATCCATATCGAAGGTCTTGACGAGTGCATCAAGAAGGCAATCCACTGCCTGAAGACGCGCAACTTCGACAAGAAGCTCGGCTTTGCCTACCGCGGCAACGGCGCGGAACGCAACACGCAGGGACACGGTCTCGGCGGCGTCGGATGCCTCGCGATGCAGCTCCTCGGCTACGGCAAGGAGTCGGAAGTCAAGAACGCGCTGAACGTGATGGACAGCTGGGTTCCGACCTTCGAGCATGAAGTCCATCCGCATCCCGGCTCGTATTGGAACAGCCCGCAGTACTATTACTACTACGCGGCGCAGTGCAAGTTCCAGGCGGGCATGGCGAAGGGCGCTTCCAAGCAAGACCAGGATCGCTGGAAGAAGTGGAACGCCGAAATGAAGGCGTACTACCCGAAGCAAATCAAGGATGCCGGCGAAATCGACGGCCCCGGCGGCAAGAAGGTGAAGTGCGGCTACTGGGAAAACAAGGACGTCGCAGGGCACTCCATTCGCCCTGTGATGGATACGTGCCTGGCCGCCCTCCAGCTGATGGTCTACTACCGCTACTTGCCGGCGGCGACGCTCAAGGCATCCGACGAAAAGACGAAGACCGCGTCCGAGGCGGCATCCGGCTCGAACGATGTCGACGTCTCCGTAGAAATCTGACGCTTCGTGCCGCCGCGCCGCAAGCGGCGCGGCGGTTCGAGACAAAACACGATAACCGATGCGATTTCCCATCTTCCTGGCTCTCAAATACCTGAAGCCGAAGCGGGCGGTCGCATCGGTTATTACTTGCGTCTCGGTGCTGGGCGTAATGCTCGGCATTGCCGCCGTCATCATCGTCAGGAGCGTGATGACCGGCTTCGGCGACATATGGGAAGAGAAAATCCTCGACTTCAAGCCACACGTCTCAATAGTCGCTTCGTCCGGCGGTGCGGTTGTCACGGGCGAGGACGCGCTTGCAAAATCCATTGCCGCCCTTCCCGGCGTCACCTGCGTCACGCCGGAAATAGATACGCGCATAATGCTCGAATATCGCGGGCGCGTCCTCGCGCCGGTGATTCTCGGCGTAGACGGCGACGATTTCACGAAAGCCTACAAAATCGGCGAACCTTGGGACGGACGCTTCGACCTCGACGGCGACTCCATAGTCCTCGGCCGCCACGTCGCCCGCCAGCTCGGCGTGCGCGTCGGCGACGAAGTGACGGTCTATTCGCCCAAGACGCTTGCATCGAGGGACGAGGTGTTCCTGCCGCTCAAATGGCGCGTGACGGGGATTTTCTCCTGCGGACAGTACGAATACGACTCCGGCTACGTTGTCGCGTCGCTTTGGAACGTCCGCGACTTGATGGGCATGGAGAAGGGCGTGTTCGCAATCCACGTGAAGACCGACTGCCCGACGGACGAGCGGCGCTTCGGGGAGATTCTGCGCTCTTGCGAAACGCTTCGCGGCGGTTTGCGCGCCATTTCCTGGAAGGAGGCTGACCGCGAGCTCTTCAACGCTCTCGCCGTCGAAAAGAACATGACCGCCATCCTGCTTCTCCTCATTTCTCTCGTGGCGCTTTTCTGCGTGATGAACACTCTTCTCGTCCTGACTGTCCAGAAGACGCCGGAGATAGGGCTTTTGAAGGCGCTTGGTTTCTCGCGGGCGCAAATCATGGGCGTATTCATGGTTCACGGGCTGGTGCAGTGCACGCTCGGCGTCGTGCTAGGGCTTCTCGCGAGCTGGGCCGTGCTCTCCAATCTGCAGAATATCGTCGAGTGGCTGGCGCACATGGGCGTGAGCGTGTTTCCCGAGTCGGTGTACGGACTTGCGGAAATTCCGCACCGGATTGTCGCGTCGGATATCGCGTGGTCTGTCGTGTTCGTGTATTTCTTCGGCTTGGTGGCGTCGCTGATTCCGGCGCTTCTGGCTGCGGCAAAAGACCCAGTAAAGGCTTTGAACGAATGACGGTGCTTGAAACGATAGACGTACGAAAGTCGTTCCGCTTGCCCGGCCAAAAGCCGATAGAGGTACTGCGCGGGATAAGCCTTTCTGTCGCGGCTGGCGAAAAAGTGGCCGTGGTCGGCCGTTCCGGCGCGGGCAAATCGACGCTTTTGCACATACTCGGCGGACTTTTGAAGCCGACGGCCGGCACGGTGTCGCGTCCGGCGAACTTTGGTTTCGTGTTCCAGGGCTACCACTTGATGCCAGAGCTGACCGTTTTGGAGAACGTGCTGCTGCCGACGATGGCGGCGCGAGTGCGCAGATATGCGGCAAGCGCCGCAGAAAGCCGCCGCCGCGCCGAGGAACTCCTCGCCGGCGTCGGGCTCTCCTCGCGGCTCGGCCATCTGCCTGCCGAGCTCTCCGGCGGCGAATGCCAGCGCGTGGCTCTCGCCCGCGCCCTGATAACAAACCCAAGCCTTGTCCTCGCCGACGAGCCTACAGGCAACCTCGACGCAATGACCGGCGCCGACGTCCTCGGCATGCTCTCTAAACTCTCCGGCTCCGACACCGCTCTCGTCCTCGTCACGCATTCCCCGGCCGCTGCCGCCATCTGCGACCGCGTCCTCACCCTCGAAAACGGCCTCCTCAAATCGTAAATCGTAAATTGTAAATCGTAAATC
>CAMZET010000152.1 GCA_947305825.1 uncultured Verrucomicrobiota bacterium | reverse complement strand
AATGCGTCTAGTGCCACCAAGCAATGCGTCTAGTGCCACCAAGCAATGCGTCTAGCGCCACTAGACATCTCGCTAGACGCTCCCGACGCTATTGCACGTGACGCCATTCTTTGGTATAATTCGCTCCATGAAGATAGCCAGCTGCATACTCAACGGTCCATGCGCCAGCGCAAGCGACGGAGATTCCGAGATTTGCCGCCGCAAAACGGTTTGCGGCATTCCGCTGACGTGCGAATATCCAAACTGCCGGACATGAAATATCGCTATCCATGAAATACCGCTATCTATACCAGACGAAGGAGAACGAGAACCGAAGCGGGGAGATACGCGCCGCCGACCGTGCGCAGGCGTATGCGGCTCTTCGTCGCCAGGGGATACGGCCTTACCGTTTGATAGGGGACGACCCGAAGTGGTGGCAGCGGCGGCGCGTGTGGTGGACGGCGGCGGCGCTGGCTCTTTCGGCGGCGCTGGCCGCCGGTGCGGCGGTGTTCGCGTACAGCGCGGGCGATGCGGCCAGGCCCGAGGCCAGGGCGCAGCTTCGCGGGGATGCGCAGGCGATAGCCAAGGGTGCGGCGGATAACTGGGCCGGTGCGCTGCCGCTTGCTCTCGACCGCTATCTGGCGGCGTATGCGCAACCGGGCTGGAGACTCGACCCGCCGCCGCTTTCGCCCGAAGATGCCGCCTCGTTCCAGAAAGAGCTCGACGAGCCGCTGGAACGCTCGCGCGACGACGCGCAGGAGGTCAGGCAGCTGAAGAATATTCTCCTGAAGATGCGGCAGGATTTCCGCGACTATCTGGCGAACGGCGGTACGGTGGAAGACTATATCGCATTCCTGCAGGAGCGCCAGGAACAGGAATGCGAACTTAGGGACAAGGCGCGCGAGACGCTAGAGCGAGCGCCCGAATCAATGCGCCAGAGGGCCTGGCTGAATCTGAACACGCGCTTGCGCGACATGGGACTCGCGCCGCTCGCGCCGCTACCTGCGGAGGTTTCGGTCCCCGCGACCCACGAGCAATAGCCAACGCTAACGGCCACTGCGCCAGAGACGCGCTCTCCGCCACAGGAATTCGCGGCTTCCACGCAAAAACAATGGCCGCAGACTCGCCATGGCGAATCTGCGGCCAAACCAGGCTCGAGACAAGCCTTACTTCGCGGTGACGGCATCCTTGAGGGCCTTGCACGCCACGATTTTCGCGACGGTCTTGGCCTTGACCTTGACCATCTCGCCGGTTGCAGGGTTGCGCTGCATCCGCGCCTTGCGCGAAACGCGCTTCACCTTGCCGAGACCAGGAAGCATTATTCCCTTCTCCTCCTGCCTGGCACCTTTAATCGCAATGTCCAGCAGACGCTCGTAGACCGCGACAGCCTGCTGTTTCGTGATGCCGCCGGCTTCCGCAAGCGCGGTCATGATGCCAGATTTGGTTGTGGGGACGACTTCTTTTTTCTTCGTTGCCATTTGCTTTGGTCCTTGTATAGTTGGATGGCTTGAGAAACCGCTTCCCAGCCGTCAGCGCATATTATACTAGCATTCTCGATTTTGCGCAAGGGGGAATTTTTCACGAGAGGCACGATTTTTCGCGCAAATAAGCGTCTGGAAGGCGCGAAGCGGGCCCTTCCGGCGCCTGCCGGCAAAGCGCGAACCGGGAAAATATGGTAGAATATCAGCCTATGGAAGCGGGAGGACAGGCAAAGAAGACGTGCTTCACGTACGAACTGACGAACGACCAGCAGGAGTTGTTGCTCGGCGTAATGTTGACGGGCAATTACCGCCGGCGGGAAGTTCCGTATTCTCTTTGGTCGGTGGAGGGCGAGGGTTTCAACGCGACGCTGTACGAGAAAGAGAAACACGGACGCCGCAAACTGTGCGTGCAGGGTTCGCGCGCCGAGGATTTCGTGCTGTTTGTTCTCGAGCCGCGCGTCCTGGGCGCGGCGTCCTTCGGGTACGAGAAGGAATTGCGCCCCGAAGATTTCGCGGCGCACGCGGGGAGCGACGAATCCGGGAAAGGCGACTATTTCGGTCCGCTGGTCGTATGCTGCGCCCACGTCACCGAAGAGCAGGGCGAGAGGCTGCGGGCGATGGGCGTCAGGGACTGCAAAGAGATGACGGACAAGGCCATACTCGCCGCCGGCGAGCAGATGCGGCGGTATCTGGGCACGGGGAGTTTTTCGCTCGTGAGGATAGGGCCGGCGGCCTACAACAGGCTCTACGCGAAAATCGGGAACATAAACCGCCTGCTGGCGTGGGCGCACGGCGCCGCTATCGAAGAAGTCCTGGAAAAGCAGCCAGAGTGCAAGCGCGTGGTCGTGGACCAGTTCGCGCCGACCGAGGCGACCATCAAACGCGCTTTGAAGCCGCTGGGACGCAAGGCGCAGGTCGTGCAGCGCCACAAGGCCGAGAGCGACATAGCCGTCGCGGCCGCCTCCGTCCTCGCCCGCGAAGCCTTCCTCCGCGCCGTCATGGCAGACGAAGACCTCCGCATCGCAGACCCGTCGCATCCGGAAAAACTCTACTTCCCGCTGGGCTCGTCCGACCCGCGTGTGCGTTCTCACGCCGAAAACATGGTGCGCCGCGACGGCCCGAAATGGATTATGAACCACTGCAAGGCCCATTTCCAGACGACCGACAAGGTCCTCGCCGCGACAGGTTTCTCGCGCGCCGACCTGCCGCCGGAAGGCCAGGTCGTCTCCATCCAGATGTCAGGCAAATTCACCCGCAAACCAAACAACAAAGACGAAAGCAAATGACATTCTTCGCCAATTCTCTCATGTTCGCCAATTCACTCGTGGAGGGCTTTCTAGGCTCCAACCTCGTGGGCAAGACGATAGTGCTGGTGCAGCTTGCCGGCAGCGTGCTCATGGTCTGCGCCATATTCGGCAAGATGCGGGCCCTGTTGAGCGTGCAGACGGCGACGCGCCGCTTCCTGCGCGACTTCGCGACCGGCTCCGACGTGCTGGACTACTACCTCAAGAGGCGCCCTTCTATCGCCATCGGGCTTGAAGGGATATACAAGGAGACGTGCGAAAGGCTGCTGAAGCTCCTGACGCCGGACGTCAGGTCGCTTCTCGTGGGGCGCCAGACGGACGGCAACGGCGCGGCGGCGCTCACGGCGCGCGAAATCGAACTCGTGCGCGGCACGTGCGAACATTCCCTCGACGAGGAGGAGCTGCGCGTGGAAAGCGGCATGGGCGTAATCGCGACCGTAGTCGCGCTCGAGCCGATGCTGGGGCTTCTCGGCACCGTCTGGGGCGTCCTCGACGCCTTCGCCGACATGGGCACCGCCGGCAGCGCCAACCTCGCCACAATCGCGCCGTCCATCTCCGCCGCGCTCGTCACCACCGTCGTCGGCCTCATCGTCGCCATATGCGGCGTACTCGCCTTCAACTACATGAACAACATCATCCGCACACTCTCCAGCGACATGGAAGGCTTCGCGGACGAACTGACCGGCCGCATAGCCTGCGAGTTCCAGGGAAGAGGAGCATAGCAAGACCATGTCGCTCAGGCGCAGACGACAGAGGGGCGAAAAGCCCAAGGCCGCGATTGACATGACGTCGCTCATCGACCTCACGTTCCTGCTGCTCGTCACGTTCATCGTGACGCTTCCGGCACTGGAGCAGGGGGTCTCGATAAAACTGCCGCAGGCAAAGACCGACGAATTGCCGGCCAAGAACAACAAAGCGAACGTCATAACGCTCGCCTATCCTACGGGGCTGTATTTCAACGACAACCCGACAACGCTGGCCGACCTGCGCGAAATTCTAAAGGGAATGGTCGCCGAGGACGCCGAGGTGCCGGTTCTCGTGCGCGGCGACGTCCGCCTCGACTACGGCAGCGTCATGGAGGCGGTCAAGGTCCTTTACGACACCGGCGTGCAGCGCATGGCGCTGGTCACCGTGGAGAAGTAGCAATGTTCGAAGAGCGCGCCAGGCCGCCGGAGATATTCAGCTGGGCGAACTTCGCCGCAGCCGTCGCCTTGCACGCCCTTTTCTTCTTCCTCTGCTGGTGGATTGTCCGCCCGATTCCGCAAAAGCCCGAAATAAAGCCTTTCACCATAATTCCGCCGGAAGAATGGCTCCAGCCGGAACCGGAGCCGCAAAAGCCAGACCCGCCCAAAACGCCTCCCAAGCCGGAACCGCCCAAGCCGGAGCCGCCCAAGCCGAA
>CAMZET010000151.1 GCA_947305825.1 uncultured Verrucomicrobiota bacterium | reverse complement strand
CGCCGAAACGCGGCAGACGGCAGAGCATCCGCGCACGTTGTATTCGTCGCGTATCGAGCCGACAATCGGGAAGTCGCCCGGCTGGAGTCCTGTCGGGTCGGTCTCGTCGAGGCGGCGGTTGTCGAACCAGCGCCGCCAGGCGCTCTCATCGAAGAAGAACCACGTCTGCTCCGTGCCGGCGAGACGGGCGAAGCCGTCGTCGCCGAAGATGCCGCCGTCGCCCGGAGCGGGCTTCACGCCGGCGCGGCGTAGGAGAGCGGTCAGCTCCTCGCCCGTGAAGACGTCGGCGAGCGCGGTGCGCCGCGCTTCCAGATGGAGCGAATACACTTCGCAATTGACGCACGACTGCGGTTTCGGCGCGGCGGCGAGCGGCGCGAAATCGCGGTGGGAATCGAAGTCGCGCAGGAGTCCTTCGCCGCGGAAGAAAAACCAGCACCAGTCTTCGGCGGCGATAGCGCTGTAGAACGACTTGGCGAGAAGGATGTGCGGCGAGGCGGCATCGTGGAACTCGATGTTGTCTGGAGCGGCGGAAAAGCCGCCCGGATGCGAAGCGGCCAGCCCCGCGAGTACGGCGGCGTATTCCGCCCAGGCTCCCGGATACGATTCCGGGTACGGGTCGTCGAAGCCGCCGCTGCCGCCGGCGTAGACCGTCCGCACGTGCGCGGCATGCCGGGAAAGCAGGTCTGCCGAGCCGTCCTGCGCCTTGGCGCCGTTGCGCTCCGCCGCCTCGCACGATTCGTCCACGGCGTCGAGCGGGCCGAGGAGGGCAAGGCGCCGCTGCGCCAGCTCGATTTCGGCGCACTCGCGCAAATTGTCTTCGTAGAGCGCCTTTACGTGGGCGAGGTTTAGGCGGCCAATTTCGTTTACGAGCCGGCCCTGTACGCGCGCCGCCGCCAGGGCCGCCGCGTCGCCGGCGTTCATCAGGCGGTTCTTCGAGCGCACCGCCAGAAATATGTCGACGTTCATCAGCGCTAGGGCGATGATTGCCACCAGCGCAGCGAGGAGGAACACCGCGACCTGCCCGCCGCGCTTCACGGCGTCTCCTCGTTCATGTACAGCGGATAATGCGCCTCCGTCTCGAACGAGCCGTCCATGTCGAAATCGTCGGAGGCGAGGCGGAGGTAGGCGGTGGCGGTAGGCGCGAGGCCGTGTCTGGTGGCGATGTCGATTTCGGTGCGCGGCCAGAGGTCGTAGTCGAGTATGCCGCGAGCCTCTGCGGGCGTAGAGCTTGCGAGGTAAATGGGTACGCGGGCGGCGTCGCTGCCCTCGTAGCCGTCCTCGGCCGGCGGCCAGGTCCGCCGCCCCGCGACGGGAATCATGGCGGCGCGAGCGCTCTTCAGGCACATGAAGCGGTTGAAGCCGACGCTGCGCGCGCGAGCCGCCCGCGCCGCCGCGTGGTCGAGCACTATACGGGCGCGGAGCATCTGCGAAAGCGCTACTGCCGTCATCAGCGCCACCGTCACCACCAGCGCCGCGAACACCGTCTCGATTGCCGACTGCCCGGCGCGACAGCGCAGATGCACGCCGCGAACAATACTAGTCTTCGCCAATCTGCTTGAGCGAATTCTCACTTATGGCCTCCACCTTCGCGCGCGCGGACTCTCCTTCCTGCTCGGAAAGCGCACTCGCCGCTCCGGCCCCCTTGCGCCCGATTGCACGCGCCAGATAAGTGAACACGGCTATAAGCGAAACCGCTATCAGACAGACGATGATTATGTATTCGACCATCGTCTGCGCCTTCCTGAGTTTTCTCAACATCATTGCTGCTCCTTTCGTCGTTTGAAACCGTCTTGCAAGAGAGTTCCCGCTAAGGGTAGTCGGCGCTGACGTGCTCCACAGTACGTTCAGCATTGGCGCGGGCGGCGCGAGCGATATGCCACGCGACCATCGCCGCCACCGCCAGCGCGCACAGAGCCAGCACGTACTCCACCGCCGCCTGCCCGGCCCGCAACCGCCAACTCCTCGCCCGCATATTATACCAAATTGCGCCGCCCGCGACCAAAGCGCCTAGAAACGGAAGTCAATCTGCCAGCGGAAGAAGTAGGCCGGCTTGTCCGTGTCGAAATAGTCGCCGGGATTGAAAAATTCGGCAATCGCGTGGCCGAAGACCTCGAGACGCCCGCCCTCGCCCTTGTCGGCGATGTACAGCGGGAAGTCGTAGCGAACCTGCGTCAGGAAGCCCTTGAAACGCCCGTCGCCGCCGCCTATGCCGTCGCGCTCCTGCGCCCACATCGGCCCGAACATCACCTGCGCCTTGTGACGGTAGCCGAACTCCATGCCCGCCGTCGTCTTCAGGTTGACCATGTTCGACCACCAGCCGCAACCGTACATGGAGCCGTAGAGGAACATTTCGGAGTCGTCGACGCCGCGATACCACATCGGATCCCAGGCGCCATGCCCGCCGTCTTCGTCGGCCGCGTCCTTGTCGCCGCTCAAGACGAGCAGCCCGCCGTTCCAGTACGGCTTGAACGTGCTTTCCGTCGATTTGCGCCAGTCGAAGCCCGCATAGGCCGCCCAGCCGCTCAACGTGTCGTGGTCGCTGTTCGAGCCGACCTGCCCCATGAGTTCGAACGGCGTCGAGAACTCTTCCGTCCAACGCGGAACAAGTTTCGTGCCGAGGAGATTGACGCTGCGGTGCGGGTGCTTCACCCCGTCGCGCCGGAACGACATAGTGTCCTTGTGGATGTAGAAAAGCTTGTAGTCGAGCAGCCCGACGGACGAATTCCAGACCGCGCCGTAGCCGAGGTCGTCCATTTCGCGTTCGCCGCGCCCGAAGCCTGTCTTCGAGAGATGGCGGGAACGCGAGCTGCCCCATCGCAACTCCTCCTGGTCCATGCAGTAGAGCGCGAAAAGGTCGAGCCAGCTGCGCTCGTCGAAATGCAGCGCGAAATTGGCCATGTTCGCGTACGTGGAGCACGAGCCGTCGCCGGGCGTCCCGTCCACGAAAATGTGGTTCAGGCCGTAGAGCCGGTAGAGGTCTTGTCGGCCTATGCGCACGTCTAGGAAATCGTCGAAAAGCCCCTTGCCCTCGAGATAAAGGTTGTCCACGACCGCCTCGCACGGCCATTCCTGGTTCTTGGTGCGCTGGACGACGCCATAGCGGAATTCATCGACGACGCGGGCGAAGAGGCGCCAGTTGCCGCCGAACTTCACTTCCATCCAGACGTCCGGGCGAAAGCGGAACTGGTTCTTCGTCTTGCCGCGCTTGACGCCCTGGCGGCCGAGGACGCCGAATTCGGCGGCAGGGACGTTGTGCATTATTTCCTGGCGGACGCGGAGGCCGGCGCCGGCGTTGAAGGAAACGCTCGTTTCGGCGTCCTCGAACTCCACGCCGTCTGGAGCGACGGGAGCGGACTTTGATTGCGCCGGTGCGGCGATGGCGAGAAACGCGGCAGCCGCGAGGATGGTCGTTTTCATTGTTGCTTTTGCGCTTGTGGTGGGTTTACTGCAAGAAGATGCGCGATGCGCGGCTACGGCAATGCGGAGCCGAGGTGCATGGCGTGGGAGGCTTTGAGGAGGACGGCGTCGCCGGAGGCGAGTTTGAGTTTGGCGAAAGCGTCTTTCAACGCGGCGGCGTCGGGGAAGGCGAGGTCTGCGCGGCAGCGCGAGGATTGGGGGCCGACGGCGACGACCAGGTCGAAGCCGAGCGAGGCGGCGTGGTCGAAGACCTGCGCATGGAATTCCTGGGAGCGCGAGCCGAGTTCGAACATGTCGCCGAGGATGGCGACGCGACGGCCTTTGCAAGGCAGCGACGCGAAAGTGTCGAGCGCGGCGCGCATGGAATCGGGGTTGGCGTTGTACGTGTCGTCGATGAAAACGACGCCGCCCTTTTCCGAGCGACGCCATCTTTCGCCCGGCAGCGAGAAGCCGCCAGCGAGGGCGGCGGCGGCCTGCGCCGCCGTCACGCCGAAGCGCGACGCCACCGCGAACGCCTTGGCCGCGTTCGACTGATTGTGCGCACCGGGCAGCACCGCCGCGACCGCAGCCGCAAGTTCCGCCGGCAGCGGCGGCGCCTCGCCGGGTCCGACCCCGAACTCGCGCGAACGCCTCAGCAGCGTAGTCTTCTCCTCCGCTATCGCTTCGCGAGTCCCGAAATTCTCGATATGCGCCGTGCCGACGTTGGTGACGACGCCTACGTCCGGCTCGGCTATGTCGCAAAGGTGCGCTATTTCGCCGGGATGGTTGGT
>CAMZET010000150.1 GCA_947305825.1 uncultured Verrucomicrobiota bacterium | reverse complement strand
GTTGCGCCACTTGAAATACCCTAGTGCCACTTCCGGGAAAAGCGCGTACGAGAGAATGTCCTCTTCGGCCTTGATGGTGTTCGGCGGGAGCGCTTCGGCGGCCGCGACGAGCCCTGGCTCGAGCAGGTCGGCCGGGCGGCAGTCTATCGGCTCGAGTCCGCCGCAAAGGCGCTTGCGCAGCTCCGGCTCGATTGGCGCCGGCGTACGCCCGTAGTAGCCCGCCGCATACCGCTTCGTCTCGTCCGTCACCATCGAATACCTCTCGCCCGAGAGGACGTTTAAGACTGACTGGACGCCGACAATCTGCGACGTGGGCGTGACGAGCGGCGGATAGCCGAGGTCGGCGCGCGTTCGCGGCAGCTCCTCGAGAACTTCGTCGAGGCGGTCGAGGGCGTCCTGCTGCGCCAGCTGGCTGCGCAGGTTGGAAATCATGCCGCCGGGAATCGCATGGACGAGCACGCCGGCGTCCACCGGCTCCACCTTTGCCGCCGACGCCGGCTCGCGCTTGGCCTTCAGCGCCTTGAAATAGGCGTTGATTTCGCCGAGAAGCTTGCGGTCCAGGCCGCAGTCGAAGCCGACGGATTCGAGAATCGACACGACGGACTCTGTGGGCGGCTGGCTGGAGAACGACGAAAGCGTGGAGATGGCCGTATCGACGCAGCCGGCGCCTGCCTCGACGGCGGCCATGTACATCGCCGCCGCCATGCCACTCGTCATGTGCGAGTGGACCTGCACCGGCATTCCGGGCATCGCCTTGACGAGCGCGCCGACGAGCTCGCGCGCCGCGCCGGGCGTCAGGATGCCCGCCATGTCCTTGATGCACAGCGAGTCAATCCCCATCGCCTCGAGCTCCTTGGCGAACTTCACGTAGTTCTCGACGGTGTGGACGGGCGAGGTCGTGTAGCAGATGGTCCCCTGGGCGTGTGCGCCGTATTTCTTTACGCAGCGGATGGCCGTCTCCAGGTTGCGCGGGTCGTTGAGCGCGTCGAACACGCGGAAGATGTCCATCCCGTTTTCGCAGGCGAGGGCGATGAAGCGCTCGACGATGTCGTCCGGATAGTGCTTGTAGCCGAGGAGGTTCTGTCCGCGGAGGAGCATCTGGAGCGGGGTGTTGCGGCAGACCTTCTTGAGGTCGCGCAGCCTCTGCCAGGGGTTCTCGCGCAGGAAGCGCATGCAGACGTCGAAAGTGGCGCCGCCCCAGCATTCGAGCGAGTAGTAGCCGGCGGCGTCTATCTTCTCGGCAATGCCTAAAATGTCGTCCGTGCGCATCCGCGTCGCCCAAAGCGACTGGTGCGCGTCTCTCAAAGTCGTGTCGGTAATGCGAACCTTCTTCGTCTCGTTCATCGTCTCGTTCATCGTCTCGTTCACTTTCATCGTTGCATATTATACCAAATCCCGCCCTTTGTGGCTAGGGGGGGGGCGGCGGCTAGAGGACCGCCGCGATGCGCTCCACGGCCTCGAGCACGTTTTCGCGGGAGTTGAACGCGGAAATGCGTATGAAGCCCTCGCCGGCGCGGCCGAAGCCGGCGCCGGGCGTCGTGACGACGTTCGCCTCCTTCAGCAGCCGGTCGAAGAATTGCCAGGAGTCGCCCTTGACGTCGACCCAGATGTAGGGGGAGTCGACGCCGCCGGTCGCCGTGTAGCCGCGGCGGCCGAGCGCCTCGCGGATAATCCTTGCGTTCTCGAGGTAGAAGTCGATGGTGGCGCGCGTCTGGGCGCGGCCTTCCGGCGAGTAGACGGCCTCGGCTCCGCGCTGCGTCAGGTAGCTCGCGCCGTTGAACTTGGTGGTCTGGCGGCGGGTCCACATCGGGCGCAGTTCGACCGGTTCGCCGGCGGCCGTGTACGCGACGAGCCCCTTGGGGACGACGGTGTAGCCGCAGCGCACGCCCGTGAAGCCGGCCGTCTTGGAATATGAGCGGAATTCGATGGCGCATTCCCTCGCGCCCTCGCATTCGTATATGGAGTGGGGAATCCCTTCCGTGCGTATGAAGGCCTCGTATGCCGCGTCGAAGAGGATGAGGCTCTTCTCGGCGCGCGCGAAATCGACCCACTCCTGGAGCTGCGCCTTCGTGGCGACGGCGCCGGTCGGGTTGTTCGGGTAGCAGAGGTAGACGAGGTCGGGCTTGCGCGCCGCGCCGGCGAGCGCGTCCGGCGACGGCACGAAACCGTTCGCCGCGTCGCACGTGAGGTACGTCAGCCCCGCGTAGCGCCCGCCCTCGTTCGCGCCAGTGCGCCCCGCCATCACGTTAGTGTCCACGTAGACCGGATACACTGGGTCACCGACCGCGATAGCCACGTCGTCCGCGAAGAGTTCCTGGATGTTGCCGCAGTCGCATTTCGCGCCGTCGGAGACGAATATCTCGTCGGCGGCGATGTCGATGCCGCGCGCCTTGAAGTCGAATTCCGCCGCCTTCTCGCGCAGGAAAGCGTACCCCTGCTCCGGGCCGTAGCCGTGGAAATTCTCGCGCCCGGCCTCGTCGTCCACCGCGCGGTGCATCGCCTCGACCACCGCCGGAGCGAGCGGCTCGGTGACGTCGCCAATGCCGAGGCGGATGACTTTCGCGTCCGGGTGCGCGGCCTGGTGGGCGGCGACGCGGTGCGCTATTTCCGTGAACAGGTAGCTGGCCTGTATCTTCCTGTAGTTTTCGTTTACTCTTATCATATCATTTCTTTTCGTGCAGGCGAGGGAGGAAGCCGTCCATGGCGGCGAGTTCGATGAAGAAGAGGGAAAGGACTGCCGGGGAGCGCAGGGGGCAGTCTCCGAAGCCGTGGATGAAGGTGGCTGTGGCGCCGGCGAGGATGCAGAACACCGGGGCCGGGATGACGAAAATCTGCACGGGGCGCGGCGGCTGCTCCTTCGGCGGTATGAAGCGTATCGAGTTCATCATCGCCTTCCAGACGGCGCCCAGCGGCCACAGCAGCATGACGACAATCGCGACCATGCAGCCGAAGCCGACGATGCCGTGCTCCGCCAGGAACTGCAGGTAGTCGTTGTGCACGTTTATGCCGCCGACCTGCTGTATGTTGCGCAGTTCCTTCTCCGTCATCTTGGGGATGCACAGGTGCTTGTATCCCCAGCCGCCGACGCCGAAGAGCGGCGCGTCCTTGAACACCTCGAACGCGACGCGCGTATGGTACTGCCCCTTGCCGGTGACCCGGTCGAGGACTTCGGTCGTGTTGAGGGTGTTCACCTCGCGCTGGAGGTCTTCTGGCATGAAGGCGAACACTGAGAAGGCGATGAGTATCAGGGCGCAGAGAGCGACGGCGGAAGCCTTGACGCGCTGGGGCTTGGGGAGGTTCTTGAAGACGCAGACGAAGGTGTGTACGAAGAAGAGGATTGCGAGGATGGTGACGAGCAGTATGGAGGCGCGCGAAAGGGTGGTGAGCGCGGCGAAGAAGAAGAAGACGGCGGGGATGAGCATGGCGTGTCTGGCCCAGAAAGCCTGGTGGCCGACGCGCGCGGCCCCCTCGCGCCGCTCGTTCGCCGCGTCCTTGCGCGCCTCGTCGTATTTCCAGCGCCAGAGGGCGACGGCGAGCGCAAAGAGCGTCGTGAAATAGTCGCCACCCATGTTCGGGTAGCCGAAGGTGGAAAAGAAGTAGGCGTGCTCGCCGCCGTCGAAGAGGGAGCTCCAGAGCGGCGCCTTCGCCTCCGTCACCTGCTGCACGAAGCCGAGCGCCGCCAGCGCCAGGCCGTTCCAGACGACGAGCTCCAGGACGAGGCGCTTGCCGCGCTTCAGGAGCGCGTGCTTGACCGCGAGCATCGCGGCGAGCGCCGGCGCGAACCACATGACGACGTTGAGGTGGTGGAGACGGTTCACGCAGAAGGGCAGGAACGGCACCGGCGGCTCCGCCTCGCGCCCGGCCGCAATCTCGGGATAGTCGCATATCGGGCACAGCCCCTTGTTCAGGAACGGCACGAGCAGAAGCAGGAGAAGGCCGACGGACACCCACGTGAGCGGGTCGCGCGCCAGCTTCCCCCATACCCGCGCACGCGCCTCGTACGTAGTCTCGTTCGCGTGGCGCTGCGGAAAGCATAGCATCAGCTCGACCAGTATTAGCGTCAATGGCGGCATCACGGGCAGCAGGGCCCCGGCCACTATCCCGCCGTAAAGCCACGCAAAAGCGCACGCCACGACCGCGACATGCAACGCCACTACGCTATCGTATAGAAACAGCATCTCTTCGCTTTCCTTATT
>CAMZET010000149.1 GCA_947305825.1 uncultured Verrucomicrobiota bacterium | reverse complement strand
CTTCCTCGTGCCGACGTGCGACCCGGCCGCGCTCGCCCGCGCTCTCGACCGAGCACTCGACCTCCCGCCGGATGCGCGTGCCACCATTGCCGGGCAGGCCGCGTCCAGCGTCCGCGAGAACTTTTCCGTCGCCAAGATGTGCGAAAGGACGCTCGCGCTCTACCGCGAACTCCACCGCTGCGGCCCGCCATCCTCGCCGCACGCCGCCCTCCTCGAGACCGAGACGCTTTCTGTCGTCGGCACGGGCACCAGGCGCGTATGCTTCCGCCTTGGCGATTCCGGCTTCTGCGCCAAGTTCTACAAGCCGCGCTCCATGTGGATACAAGAGGGGCGCCATCGCACCAAGGATTCCATCCGCCGCGAAATAGACGCGCTGCGCTTCGACCCCGTGCGCAATACTTCCGCTCGCGAAGTCGCCGCCTACGAGCGTTTCAAGGCTTTGGGTCCAGCCGTCGCCTCCCGTCTCCCGGAAGTATGTGAAAAGGTGTTCCACCCCGCGCTAGGCTGGGGCGTGCTCGAGACTTTCTACACCAACCCGGACGGCACGGCCATAATCCCCTACGAATTCGAAATCGCCCGCCAGACGATGGCGGTGCGCGAGGAAATATACGCACAGGCGCGCGATTTGCTGGCCGAACTCATCCGAACCAGCGCCACCTTCTACGAACCCGGCAACTTCCACGTCCTGCTCCACGGCGACGGCTCCCTCGAACTGCGCCTCGTCGATTTCGAGCCTACGGCCAAGACGCTCATTCCCCTCGAGGTCGTCTCCAAGGCGTTCCGCCGGGCGAAACTGCGCCGCAAGGCCGTGCGCTACCTCCGCGAGATGCGGGAGCGTTTCGGCGTGAAGGGCTCGGTCGCCGAGCGCGGCGAATCGGAGGGACTGTGATGGACGGCAAGACTGTAGTCAAGGTCATAGGCAAGGCGTCTAGCGTCAGGGAACTTGCGCTGGAGTGGGAGGGCGGCTACGTCTTCACGGCTGACCCATGCTGCCGAGACTACGACTGGCTGCTCGTGTACGACGAGCTGCCGGTGCGCGACGAAGGGACGTTTTCGAGCGGGCGCGAGGAGCTCTTCTGCCCGCGTTCGCGCACGATTCTCGCTACGTGGGAGCCGCCGACCATAAAGCACTACTCCCGCGCCTACCTCGCGCAGTTCGGCCACTTGCTCACCAATCTCCCGCTGGACCGGCGCGCCAGGATTTCGCGCGGCTACTACCGCTGGCTCAACGACCGTTCCTACGGCGAAAACCTCGCCTGGACGCCGCAGACAAAGACTCGCCTCATCTCCGCCGTCTGCTCCGCGAAAGCGATGCGCTGGACCAAGCACCACGCGCGCATCGAACTCCTCAAACACCTCGTCGCCGAAGTCCCGGAAGCCGAATGGTACGGCCATGACGTGCGCTCTTTCGACCGCAAATGCGACGTGATGGACGCTTACAAGTACCACGTCGCGATTGAGAACTACATCGCGCCGCACTACTGGACCGAGAAACTTTCCGACGCGTTCCTGTGCGAATGCCTGCCGTTCTACGCGGGTGCGCCGGACTTGGCGGACGATTTCCCCGCCGAGTCGTTCATTCCCATACCTATCGACAATCCGGCGGAAGCGGTGGCGATAATAAAGGACGCGATCGCCGGCAACGAATACGAGAAGCGGCGCGAAGCGATAGCCGAGGCGCGCCATCTCGTGCTGACGAAATACAATTTCTGGGCGCAGACGGTTGCGCTCATCGAGGATGCCCGTGCGCGGGGCCTGGCGGACGGGGAGGCGGCGCCGGGCGACGCGCTCTACGCTCGCAAAGTTCTGCGCAAGCGCAATCCGCTGACTGCGATGGAGGACGGGCTGTTCCATTTCAGGCAGTATCTTGGAGGATTGATTGGAGGATTGAGATGAAGGAAGGCGCGAAAGCGGCGCTAGAGGCGTTGTACGAGCGGCGGCCGTCCCTTGCGGCGTGCCGGAACGAGGTGGCGGCGGCGTTCGAGGCTCTGCGGGCGACGTTCTCCGGCGGCGGCAAGCTCCTCGTCTGCGGCAACGGCGGCAGCGCCGCCGACGCCGAGCACGTCGCCGGAGAGCTCCTGAACAAATTCCGCAAGCACAGGCCCGTGCCCGCTGCCCTCGCCGCCGCGCTCCCAGCTGAGCTCGCCTCGCGCCTCGAAGGCGCTCTCCCGGCCGTCTCCCTCGTCTCCATGTCCGGAGCCATCTCCGCCATCGCCAACGACATCGACTGGTCACTCGCCTTCGCGCAGCAGACCCTCGCGCTAGGCAGGAAGGGGGACGCTCTGCTGGCGATTTCGACATCCGGCAACAGCGCGAACTGCGTCGCTGCGGCGCAGGTGGCCAAGGCGGCCGGTATGCGCACCGTCGCGCTCACCGGCGCGGCAGAGTCTGCGCTTTCGCGCCTTTGCGACGTCGCGGTGCGCGTCCCGGAGCGCGAGACCTTCCGCATCCAGGAACTGCACCTGCCCGTCTACCACGCGCTTTGCGCCGCGCTTGAAGAGGAGTTCTTCCAGTCATGAAAATAGGCTGCCACCTTTCGTCGAGCGGCGGCTACCTCGCAATGGCGCAGACGGCCGTGAGCATTGGCGCGAACGTCTTCCAGTTCTTCACGCGCAATCCACGCGGCGGCGCATCCAAGCCTCTCGACCGCGCCGACGTCGCGGCGTTCCGCGAATACGCCGCCGCAAACGCCATCGGCCCGATTCTGGCGCACGCGCCATACACGCTGAACGCCGCAGGAGCGGAGGCGCGTGTGCGCGACTTCGCGGAGGCGACCATGGCTGACGACCTCAAGCGGCTCGAGGCGACTCCGGGCGCACTCTACAACTTCCATCCCGGCTCCCACGTCGGCCAAGGCGCGGAAATGGGCATCGACCTCATTTCCTCCATGCTCGCTCGCGTCCTCGCCGCCCACGGACCATGCTCCACGACCGTCCTCCTCGAAACCATGGCCGGCAAAGGCAGCGAGGTCGGCCGCTCTTTCGAGGAACTGCGCCAAATAATAGACCGCACCGAGGCTGCCGTCCCTGACGCGCGTCTCGGCGTCTGCCTCGACACCTGCCACGTCTGGGACGCCGGCTACGACATTGCCGCAGACCTCGACGCCGTCCTCGACGCCTTCGACGCAGCAGTCGGCCTCGACCGCATCAAGGCCGTCCACCTCAACGACTCCATGAATCCCCTCGCGTCGCACAAAGACCGCCACGCCAAAATCGGCAAGGGGCGCATCGGCCTGGACGCGCTCGCCGCCGTCATCAATTCTCCGCGCCTGAAGGATTTGCCGTTCTATCTCGAAACGCCGTGCGATTTGCAGGGCTACAAGGAAGAAATCGCTCTCTTGAAAGGATTGCGCAAGTGAAAACGTTCAACGACCCCGATAAACTGCAGAAATGGTGCCGCGCACAGCGCCTGGCCGGACGCACAATCGCGCTCGTGCCGACGATGGGCTACCTCCACGAAGGCCATCTTTCGCTGATTGAAGAGGCCAAGCGCCGCGGCGCCGACGAAATCGTCGTCTCCATCTTCGTCAACCCCGTCCAGTTCGGGCCGAACGAGGACTACGACAAATACCCCCGCGACGAGAAAGCGGACAAGGCCAAGTGCCGCGCCGCCGGCGCCACCGCCGTATTCTTCCCGACGCCGCAGAACATGTATCTCGAACGCCATTCCGTCTACGTCACCGAGGAAGACCTCTCGAAAGGGCTCTGCGGCGCCAGACGTCCGGGCCACTTCCGCGGCGTCTGCACCGTCGTCGCCAAACTCTTCAATATCGTTCATCCGAACTTCGCCGTCTTCGGCCAGAAGGACTACCAGCAGGCGCAGGTAATCAAGCGCATGGTGCGCGACCTGAACTTCGACCTCGATATCGTGGTCGCGCCGATCGTCCGCGAGGAGTCGGGGCTGGCGCGTTCGTCGCGCAACACTTATCTCAGCGACGAGGAGCGCGAGAAAGCCGTGGCTATTTCCCGCGCCCTCATGACCTGCAAGACCGTCAAGGCCATCGAAAACGCCCTCGTCAAGGCAGGACTCAAGGTCGATTACGTGGAATGCGTGGACGCCGAGACGCTCGAACCGCGCAAACGCATCGAGAAGGGCGTCTGCGTGCTTGTCGCGGCGTTCTGCGGCAAGACCCGCCTCATAGACAACAGGGTCTTTTGACATCGCTCTGCGGTCGAGCGTTCTTCCTCCCCTCGTACCTGCCA
>CAMZET010000148.1 GCA_947305825.1 uncultured Verrucomicrobiota bacterium | reverse complement strand
AAGATACCAAGTTCCTCTACACGCCGAAGGGGGTCGAGGTCACGGATGCGAACTACATGTATCAGTCCGCGACAATCTACATCGAAGATGCCGACCTCAACCAGAACGAGATTCCCGACATACTCGAAGGTCCCGTCTCGCAGTCCGAGGAAGACGACCCGGCGCTTGTCGACTCCGACGGCGACGGCCTCATGGACGTGGATGAAACGGACTACTACGGCACTAACCCGTATGACGCCGACACGGACGACGACGGCATTCCGGACGGCTACGAGGTGGCTACCGGCAGCGACCCGCTGACGGCGGACGCCGACACGGCCGGCAAGGGCGACTACATGGCCTACGCCGAGGTCGAGGCTTACGTCTTCGAGACGAACGGCGTTGCGTACGTGCTGAACGTGGACAAGGGTCTCGCCTACGAGACGGTTGCAATCGGAGGCGCCAACGGCACTCTCGTGGCGACGAGACTTGTTGATGGCTTCTCGCTCGCCGACATTGCCGGCACCGTCACGAACGCCTTCTCCAAGCGCAGCGTCGTGCTCGTCCACTCCGCCGTCTACGACTGGTTCGGATACGATTCGACGACGGCGCGTGACCCGGCAACGCTCGACGTCTCCCTCGACGGCGAATCCACGAACGACGTCTCGACCGTCCTCGGCCCGAACACGGTTCCGTTCTCCGCCTTCTGGAAGTATTTCACGACCGAATTCTACCTGCCTGCCCATGGCGTCGAACTCGACGAGCCCATGACGGTCGCTTCGCTCGACTACGAGGCGAGCGGCCTCCCCGACGGCTGGGAGTTGTACGTGAAGTATGTCGCGGGCGAAGCGTACGACGGGGCGGCGGCGTCTGCCGCGTTCCGCAGCTGCTACGACCCGTACGACGAGTACTACTTCTACAAGCAGCTGGACGCCTCGGTCGCGTCCACGATTCCGGCATTCACCAACGCCGAGGCGTTCGAGTACGGCTTCGTCGGCGAGGACGGCACTCTGCTCGCGGCGGACGAGGAATGGTGGAGCGTTGCGCAGGCCGAGGACTACGCCGCCTACGTCGAGACTAACGTCCAGGTCGCGATAGTGCGCGACGCGGAGGGCAATGCTAGCGTGTATGCCTACAGGCCCGGCACGACCGAACTCTACGAGACGTTCGAGGTCGGCGGCCTCATCTACGTCGGCGCGCCGGCGGGCGAAGTGGACACGACGGGCTTCCACACGATCGTCACCAACGCGGCGGTAGTCCATTCCGCCGTCTACGACTGGTACGGCTTCGACATAACCACGGCTCGCCCGAGTTTCTTCGTCAGGAATATCGACGGCGAGGATGCGGAGGCGACTTCCAACCAAGTCGCGGCGGTGGGCGCGAACTCAGTTCCGTTCTCCAGGCGGCTGAAGTACGTCACGACGAAGCTTTATCTGCCGCTCGTCGGCGACGACAACTACGACTTGATGAGTTGGGATACCGACACCAACTCCAACGACCTCCCCGACGGCTGGGAGCTGTACGTGAAGTACGCCGCCGGCTCAGACCCCGACAAGACGGACGACGAATACCGCGACGACTTCATCGACGGCACCGACCCGACGGCGGAAGACACTGACGGCGACGGCATCCCGGACAACGAGGAACGCGAAATCGGCACAGACCCCAGGACGCCCGACGCCGACACGGCGCTGGAGGGCGACGTGATGGCGTATGCGGAGCTGAAGCGTCCCGTTGTGACGTTCGAAGGGATGTGCGGCGAAGGCGTGCGCGAGGTCGTAATCATGGAAGGGACGGTTCCGTCCGTCGGCCAGATAGTCAATGCGGCCGCTGCGGCGAACCTGACGATGCGCGAAGCCTACGTGTACGGCACTCAGAGCAACTACGTCTGGGGCGTCGGCATGGAATTCACCGTCGCTGACGGCGAAGTCTGGCGCGTCCTGGAGGTGCGCTCCGGCGAGACTGTCGCGCTCGTGCACTCGCAGGTCTACGACGCCTACGGCTTCAATCCGCGCACGGCCAACGCGACGGTCTCCTCGAACGAGTGGGCGAGCGTGAACTCCAAGGCGTTCACGGCGCTCGACAAGACGCTCGTGACGCGCTACTTCCAGGCAATCGGCATGACAGCCGAGGCGGACGACTGGAAGAAGTACGCGCTCAAGGCCGACACGGTCGACTCCAACGGCGACGGCATCGCGGACGGCTGGGAACTCTACGTGATGTTCGGCCCGTCCGGCACCGACTCGGCCGCCGGCACCTCGCCGGCGGACGCCAAGGTCTCGCCGTGGATGAGCGCTGCCGAAGCGAACAACCCTGGCTATACGCCGGACGGCGGCGGCCTAGCCGTGGTCGACGAATACGACGAAGGCAACTCGCCCACTGACCCGTGGAGCGTCTATTCGCTCGACTCGACCATCGACGACCGCTACTTGAAGCTCTACCACCTCAAGGGCGATGACGCCGGTTCAGACTACGACGGCGACGGCCTCTCCAACTACGCCGAATACTTGATTAGCGAGGTGTTCCACTTCGCGGATGTGGACCCGGAGAACCCGACCAGCGGCGACGGCACGCTCGACTACTTCAAGAAGTTCGGCGAGCTGTACCTGGGCGAGCTCTTCAGCGACCACGACCAGACCGGCGACGACTGGGAGGCGAAGTACGAGGCCGGCGACATCGACGGCGTGGACTACGCGGCGCGCGGCATCTACAACCCGTCGCTCGACCTCGACCGCGACGGCTGGTCGAACTACGCCGAATACCGCGCCGGAACTGACCCCTCCGTCTCCGCGGCCCCGGCCTTCGACTCCTACAAGACAGTCGAATACCCGGTGCCGGTCGTCGAACTCGACCTCGTCTACAACGGTTCGCTGCCCGACGGTACGATTACCGTCAAGGCCTGGAGCGACGAGAGCGACGTGAACGGCGGCTACGCGCTCGGCGCGCCCGATGCGGTCTGGACGATTTCGTCGAACGGCACGGCCAACGCCGAGAGCGAGAAGTTCATCGGGCTCAAGCCCGAGGGCGTGCGCACGTACTATCTCGGTCCGGGCGGCGTCAAGGCCGGAACCTTCAAGCTCTGCGTCATGGACCGCAACTTCGTCACCGGCACGATGGAGCTGTCCGAGTCCGGGCAATACGTGCCGATCATCACCGGATATGGAAAGGCGAGCGACGCCAAATGGTATGTCATCGCCATCGACCACAACGGCGAAATCAGATCGAGCGGCGGCCGCTTCGGCGAGGATGCCACGTTCGGCACCATCGACAGCAAGACCGGCCGCGTCACGCTCGACTTCTCCAATGAACTCTTCGAGCAGATGCTGATCGGTTCGGGCGATGACGTCTACGGCGAGACCACCGGCGACAGCACCAGCAGCGGCACGTATGACTTCCTCGACCTGGAGAACGCCTACGTGATGCTCGCGTGGGAGCCGGCGGGCGTATCCGGCGGCATAACCGGGAAGTACTTCCTGTCCGACGCGACTGGCCACCTGCGCGAAGGCAAGAACACCTTCACCATCGAGGTCGATACCGAGCAGACAGACAGCGACCAGGTTTCGACGCTCACTTCGCGCGCCTCGCTCTACGCCGTAGTGCGCGGCGTGGATGTCGGCTGGGCCGGCGCCAGGGTCAAGGCGGAGCTTACCGACTTCAGCCCGATTACCCCGCGCATCGACCTCTGGCGCCCCGTCGCAGACCGCACGGAGTCCGTCGTAACGAACGATATGCGCGTCTATGCGTCGGAACCCTCCAACAGGGTCAATCGCACCGTCGCGAGCAGCGCCCGCGAGCGCGTCCGCGTCGTCCGCTACGCCATCAACGGCTATCCGTCGCAGCAGTCTTGGGGAGATTCGGCCAAGGTCGTCTACGACCGCTACCGTCTCAACACCGGGCGTACCGATCTCACGGAACTCGACTTCCTGTCCGACGGCGAGTTCGACATCGACTGGGATACGTTCCGCAGCGAGATTGTGGTCCCGACGAGGATTACGAGCCGCACGGGTATGGTGACGAACATGTGCTATCTGGTGGTGTTCGGCGAGGGCGACACTGGCTGGCGCGACAGCGGTTCCGGCAATACGGTGAATGCGCACACGGCGCTCATCACCCGCCGCTTCGACCGCGAGCGCGTGGCCGCGAACGACTTCAAGGTAGATGGTACGCAGTACGGCGCCCGTCCGACGTTCTCCTGGAGAATCGACGCCGAGAACCCCTACACCGCTCAGTACGGCTCGAGCTACACGGCGTTCCAG
>CAMZET010000147.1 GCA_947305825.1 uncultured Verrucomicrobiota bacterium | reverse complement strand
AATACGAGCACGTGGCGCTCTTCCGCCGCCGCTGCGACGAGAAAGGCGTAAAGCCGCGCGACCTCGTCACGCTCGCCGACCTCGGCAAGTTCCCCTTCATGATAAAGACCGACCTGCGCGACGAATATCCATACGGCCTCACCGCCGCGCCCATGCGCGACATCGTCCGCTTCCACTGCTCCTCCGGCACGACCGGCAAGCCGATTTGCATCCCGTCCACGAAGGAAGACGTCGAAATATGGTCGGAAGGCGCGGCGCGGTGCCTGGCGATGTATGGCATCACCGAGGACGACGTGCTGCAAGTCTCGTACGGCTACGGGCTGTTCACGGGCGGGCTTGGTGCGCACTACGGCGGCGAAAAGCTCGGCTGCGCCGTGCTGCCTACCGGCGCCGGCAACACCGAGAAGCAAATCATGCTCATGAAAGACCTCGGCACGACCGCCATCGCCTGCACTCCCTCCTACTTCCTCCACCTCGCCACAACCGCCGAAGCGATGGGCGTCGACTTCCGCCGCGACACTAAACTCAAGCACGGCATCTTCGGCGCCGAACCCTGGACTGACGAAATACGCCGCAAAATCGAGGAAATAGCCGGCATCACCGCGCACGACATATACGGCCTCACGGAAATCGCAGGCCCGGGCGTCGCCGGCAACTGCCCCTACTGCCACGGCCTCCACGTCTGGGAAGACCACTTCTACCCCGAAATAATCGACCCCGACACGCTTGAAGTCCTGCCCGACGGCGAACAGGGCGAACTCGTCTTCACCACACTCGACCGCCGCGGCACGCCGATGGTCCGCTACCGTACGCGCGACATCTCGCGCCTCCAGACCGAACCCTGCCCGTGCGGTCGCACCATGCGCGTAATGGACCGCGTCCACGCCCGCACCGACGACATGCTCATCATCCACGGCGTGAACGTATTCCCGTCGCAAATCGAGACAGGTCTCATGAAAGTGCCGGAAATCGCCCCGCACTACCAGATTTACCTCGAATCGACGGACACGCTCGACCTGTTCGAAATCAAGGTCGAAGTCGTGCCGGAAGCGTTCTCGGACAACATCCGCGACCTGGAGACGCTCCGCAAGAGAGTGCTCTTCGCCGTCAAAACCATCATCGGCCTCACGCCGAAAATCACGCTCGTCGGACCCGGCACGCTGCCGCGCAGCGAGGGCAAAATCAAGCGCGTAATCGACAACAGGAGGAAATAAACCATGATTGTCAAGCAGATAAGCATATTTCTGGAAAACCGGCCCGGCCAGCTCGCGCGCGCCTGCCGCGCACTCGCCGAGAGCAACGTGAACATCGCGACGCTTTCGCTTGCGGACACGACCGACTTCGGCATTGTGCGCATGATTGTCGACGACCACGAGAAAGGCTACGAAGTGCTCTCGCGCGCCGGCTTCACCGTCCGCCAGACCGAAGTCGTGATGGCCAAGGTCGCGGACCGCCCGGGCGGCATGGCCGAACTCATGGAAAAGCTCGAGAAAGCGGACGTCGATATCGAGTATTCGTACGCTTACGCGCTCGGTTCGGGCGATTCGGCGATTCTGATATTCCGCTTCAGCGACAATGCGCGCGCCGAAGCGGCGCTCGCCGAGAAGAAGTAGGCTCGAAAGCGCGAAGGAGCGGCGGCGATGACGCGGGAAGAATTGGCTGGAGTGCTCGCACGCGGCGAAGAAGCGCCGCGCGCGCTGGGCGAAGAAGAACTCGCCGCCCTTCTGTCGCTTGGCGCGGGTTCGCCGGAGGAAGCCGCGCTTTTCGCCGCCGCCAGGCGCGTCAAAGACCGCCATGTCGGCCGGCGCGTCTCGATTCGCGGCCTCGTCGAAATCGGCAACGTCTGCGCGAAAGACTGCCTCTACTGCGGCATACGCCGCTCGAACGCGAATGTCGAGCGCTACACGCTCGGCGCGGACGAAATCGCGCGCTCGGCGGCGCGGGCGAAATCGTTCGGCTACGCTTCGGTCGTGCTGCAATCCGGGGAAATCGAGAGCGAGGCGCACACGGCGTTCGTGGAAGAGGTGCTGAGGCGAATCGCGCCGCTGGACCTTGGCGTGACGCTTTCGCTCGGCGAACAGAGCGAAGAGACATACGGGCGCTGGCGGCGCGCCGGCGCCGCGCGATACCTTCTGCGCATCGAGACTTCCAACGAACGCCTCTACGCCGCAATCCATCCCGCGACCCACTCCTGGCGCCGGCGCCGCGACTGCCTCGCATCTCTCGCCCGCCTCGGCTACCAGGTCGGAACCGGCGTCATGACAGGTCTCCCCGGACAGACCGCCCGCGACCTCGCCCGCGACATCCGCTTCTACGCCGACATCGACGCCGACATGATTGGCATGGGGCCGTGGATTCCCCATCCCGACGCCCCGCTCGACTTCCCCGACCCCGCCGAGCGCCCTTCCCCGCGCGAAAGCCTCGCCCTCGCGCTGCGCATGATTGCCGCCACGCGCCTCTACCTCCACGACGTGAACATCGCCGCCGCCACCGCCCTCCAGGCCCTCGCTCACGACGGCCGCGAACAAGGCGTCGCCGCCGGCGCCAACGTCATCATGCCAAACGTCACCGACGTCAAATACCGCAAAGCCTACCAGCTCTACAGCAACAAACCGTGCCTCGACGAGGATGCCGCCGCTTGCAGGACGTGCCTAGAACGCCGCCTCGCCGCCATCGGCGAACGCATCCTTTTCGGCCAAAGAGGGGATTCTCCGCACTATGCAGCCAAAAGCAGCCGTAATAAATGACTTCGCGTCGTTCGGGCGCTGCTCCCTCGCCGTCGCGCTGCCCATCCTTTCGGCCATGCGCGTTCAGTGCTGCGCCGTCCCGACCGCCATCTTCACCAACCACACCGGCTTCCCCTCATTCTCGTGGACCGATTACACCGCCCACATGGACGACTACATCCGCGAATGGAAGCTCATCGGACTCGATTTCGCGGCCATCCAGACCGGCTTTCTCGGCTCGCCGGCGCAAATCGACTTCGTGTTCCGCTTTCTCGATGCGTTCCGCACAGGGAAGACCATAGTCGCCATCGACCCTGTGATGGGCGACTACGGGCGGCTCTATTCCACCTACAACGAAGAGCTCGCGCAAGGGATGCGGCGTCTACTGGCCGTGGCGGACATCCTGACGCCGAACCTGACAGAAGCGAGCGTCTTGGCCGGACGCGAATACGACCCGGAAATCGGCGACGACGAGCTTCTGGAACTCGCTCGCGCCCTCTCCGAGCCGAACGGCGCGAAAGTGGCAATCACCGGCGTCCAGCGCGGCTCGCGAATGCTCAACTTCGTCTACGAACGCGGACGGCCGCCGGCCATCCACGCCGAAGAGAAGATAGGCGAAGACCGCAGCGGGACGGGCGACGTGTTTTCCTCGGTGGTGCTGGGCGAAGCCGTGCACGGCGCGCCGTTCGCCGCCTCGGTCGCCAGGGCGTCCGCTTTCGTGGCCAGCGCGGTGCGGCGTTCCGTCGAACTGGGGCTGCCGAACAACTACGGCCTCGCCATCGAGGAAGTCCTCGGCGAACTGACCCGTCCGTCTGGAGATTCCCCGTTTTTTGGACGGTAGAATCCGCGTGACCCCTGAAAATCAAAGATGAAACTGCAATTTCCGTGCCCCCGCAAGCGGAAATGACCTTCCCAAAACAGCGGTCTCGCCGGAGGTTTTTTCCGGACGGTCGCGCCGAATACGGGTCAATCACAGCGAATCGAGGCCCGGCAAGGCAATGAAGCCGGTCTTTCCGTCGCTGCCGCTGCAAGGGCGATTTCGCCCGCGCCAGGTTTGCCGCGCAATGCCACCAAGCGACGTGTCTAGTGCCACCAAGCAACACGTCTAGTGCCACCAAGCAACGCGTCTAGTGCCACCACGAATGCCGTCTAGTGCCACCAAGCAACACGTCTAGTGCCACCAAGCAACGCGTCTAGTGCCACCACGAATGCCGTCTAGTGCCACCACGAGGCGTGTCTAGTGCCACTAGACATCTCGCCAGCCGCTGGATGCGCCGCCGGAATCTCCAGCTCTCCGGCAAGTGCCGCCAGCAGCGGAAAAAAGTAGTGATTCTCCAGAATTTACCCTGGAGTTTACCCATTTTTTGAGCGTGGGAATGCGGGCAAATCCAGTCAAGACTCCTACTTTACCATTTCCAGAAACTTTGCTATACTATGCGACATAAACCGCAAATGTAGACCATAAGATGTTCCAACGTTGGCAAACAGAAAAAGTACAGCACCTGCTTTCA
>CAMZET010000146.1 GCA_947305825.1 uncultured Verrucomicrobiota bacterium | reverse complement strand
TGCACCAGCACGTCATCATGCCGTAGAGTTCGCTCATGAAAAGATGCACGAGCGTCTCAACGGGCGTCGACTTCTTAAGCAAGCCATCCTTCACCGCATCATTCAGAAAGGCGGTCAAGTGCTTGTGATCGTATGCGTACTTGCCGCCGCACATCTCACCAGGCGAGTCGGCAGGGTTGATCACTTCTCGCACCCACTGGCGGCACAGCTCCACGCCGCCGCATGTCACTCCATCCATGAAGCCCTTGAAGTAGAACGCGAGCTTCTCGACGATAGTGCCCTTGTGCTCGCGCGCCTTGCGGTCCACGTCTCTGAACCACTCCTTGCAGCACTCGAAGATGATTTCCTCCTTGCGCTTGAAATAGACGTAGAAGGTGCCTTTAGCAACGCCGGAGGCACGCGTGATGTCCTCGACGGAAACGTTGGCGAACCCGTTCCTCTCGATGAGGGAACAAGCCGTCGCGTATATCTTCTGGCGTGTTTCCTGCGCTGTCTCCTGCCGCTTTGTCACTTGCCGAGCCTCCTTTGGGTGAAAGACAATGCGTAGTATAGCATATCGCCGACCGCAAGTCAATGACCGGCGGTCAGTATTTTTAACACAGCGCAGCGGAATTCTGCTGAATCCAGAGCGAAAGTCAATCCCTGAGCCTGTAGCCGGCGCCGCGGAGCGTCTCGATGCGTGCGCCGGACGCGCCCAGGTAGCGCCGGATCCGAAGGATATGTTGGTGGAGGCAAGAACAATGACATTCAGGCCTGTAGTCAGGCATCCCGTCAGCTCTTTAATATCCGTTTGATGACCTTAGCCAGCACATTACACCACAAGCGTAAATTTCGCGCCGCCTCCTGGCTTTGACGAGACCATGACCTCTCCGCCGTGTAGCTGGGCGATGTGCTTGACGATGGCGAGGCCAAGGCCTGTGCCGCCAAAAGACCGGCTGCGCACCTTGTCGATCCGGTAGAAACGCTCAAACAGGCGTGGCTGGCATTCCTCGGGTATTCCGATTCCGTGATCGGTTACGCTGATCGACACTTTGCCGGACGGCGTCCCTTCAACGCCGACTTCGACGCAAGCCGAGCCGCTGTACCGCAAGGCGTTCTGGATGAGGTTGGTAACGGCGGATTCAATCAGCCGTGCGTCGCACGGACGGACAAAGGACTCGTCCCCCTGCCTTTTGCAGAAAAACGAGAGCGCTATGTTTGAGCTTCTGGCCGCCGCCGCCGCGAGATTGACCGACGTCTGCGCAATGTCGGCAACGTCGCAAGGCGTTAACGGCGCATCATGGTCCGCCTCCGCCTTTTCAAGCCGAGCCAACGCAAGTATGTCGTCCACCAGCGCTACAAGCCGCGAGGAATGTCTTTTCAGGACGTTCAGAAGCTCGGCGCGGTCTTTGGCGTCGAGAAGCTCCGCATCGTTCCCAAGCATCTCGGTCGCGCCGAGGATGCCGGTAACCGGAGTCCTGATTTCATGCGTGACATTTGATATGAAATTTCTGCGGAAACATTCAAGCTTGCGCATTTCCTCCACTATCTTCCCCTGGAGATCGCGCTCGGCGGCAAGGCGCGAAAGCCTCTGCTCGTAGCGGCGGGAGAAGAAGAACAGCGAGGCGACTATCAAGGCCCCCGTCCCGGCGGCGGCGACAAGCCCCCTCACAGCACCCGCCTTCGCGTCGGTCACGGCCTGATAGGGAACGGCTATGCGCAAGACATAGTCGCCGATGCGCTTTGCGAAATAGAACATCGAAATGTGCAGCGTCTCGGACTCGCGGACGATGCTGCGCGGCTTCCCGTCGGCGCGGACCGCCTCAAACTCCGCACGGTCCGCATGATTCGGCAAGTCCTTGCCGGCAGAGTCGTATACGACCTTCCCGTTCAAGTCGATCAGCGAGACGCGTACGTCTTCGGCGATCTTCTCGACGCTGCGTCTGAACCGTGCGGTCTGGTTCCACAGGAGGGCGCAGCAGACAGCCACGCCCAGCAGCGCGAGCGTCGGCGGGAGAATGAATGACGAAATATGCTTCATTGCGTGATCCGATATCCGATTCCACGGATTGTTTCGATATGGTCGGCCCATTCCCCGAGCTTGCGGCGCAGACCGACCATCAGCGTATCGACAGTGCGATCGGTGACGTCCTTCTCCTCTCGCTGAATGTGGGCTATGATCTGCTGCCTTGTATAGACGCGCCCAGGATGAGAAACCAGGATGCTGAGGAGGTCGAATTCGCTGCGCGTCAGCGGCAAATCCATGCCGGACAAAGACACCCTTCTCCCCGTATCGTCAACAACGAGCGAGCCGAGCGTGCGGACCGGCCCCTGAGGCGGCGACGTGCGCCGCAGCGCGGCCTTTACGCGGGCGACGAGTATCGCCTTGGAAAACGGCTTTGTGATGTAGTCGTCCGCGCCAAGTTCCAGCCCCCGCACGACGTCTTCCTCTGCGGAACGCGCCGTCAGCATGACGATGTGCGTCCCAGCGACGGAAGGAGTCCTGCGGATTGCACTGCACACGGCGAGGCCGTCCATCCCCGGCAGCATCAAGTCGAGTATGACGAGCTCGGGTTTCTCCCACAGGACGAGAGCAAGCCCATCCATTCCGTTGTCCGCCTCGCATACAGGGGCAAAACCCGCACCCTTGAGCGCGAGGCGTATCAAAGTGCGGATTCCGGGATCGTCTTCAATTATAGCTATTTTGTCCATGCTTCATATATTATCTCATATTCCTGTCAGGATTGTGTGAGAAAAACACAGTCGAAACCTGATAGAAGCATGACATGAGCCTAACAAGAATCTGACATGGATAGTTTATACTATCGGCAAACTGTTTCACTAAGGAGGTATTATGCACGACGAGCAGAAACGCAGAAAAGAGCGCAGGACGCGTATTGAGATAATCATTGCGTATATCGTCGTTGCGCTTCTATACATGCTGAACAGCTGCTGCCAAGCCGCCGAGCATCAAGTGTGGTGTGCGCAGAAAATCGAGGGGGCGTTGATACAATGCGATGGATGGGAACGGTTGCGCTTCAAGGCAGAACAGGAAGAGAAGTTCGATTCGCACTGCCTCATAGCCGCCGAGACGCTTGTCATGTTCGGCTGCGAAGTCAATCGCCAGTTCTCATTCTATCTCGGCAATCGCTGGGCGAACGAACGTCCAGACGGCAAAGGCGGGCTTCGCGCCGAATGGCGTCCGACGCTTGACGTCTGCCTAAATGCGCCTGAGTTCTGGACTCTGAAGTTCGACTTTCGCTCGCGCTTCGAGTGGTGCGACAAACACGGCGACAAAGCCTATATGCGCTACCGCGAACGGCTGCGCCTCAGGACGACCTGGAGCATGACCGACTTCAAAGTCTCGCCGTTCGCGAGCGAAGAGGCGTTCTTCTCGGACAAGCCCGGAGCGGCGAAAGAAGATTTCCTTGACCGCAACCGCCTACAGGTCGGCCTGTCGTTCAATCCCATCATGAGCCACCGGAACCTTTAATGCAGCCTTTACTACATGATTCAGCACGACATACAAAGGGGTGCATCGAGATGGGACCCGACAAGTGTCTGCGGATTCGAAATCTCATACCGCTTCTAGCCAAGTTCAGCCAACACCACCAATGAGAAGCCCATAAGGATCCGCCATGTCAGACAACATTCAAGTCGCCGCAACAGTCGTCTGCGGACTCGCATTCTTCATCTATGGCATTGGACTGATGTCCGAAGGCCTTGCGCAAATCGCCGGATCGCGCATCAAGGCCGCGCTGGGATATGTGACCAGGAACCGATTTGCCGCGATTGCCGCCGGCGCGGGAATTACGGCGCTGATGCAGAGCTCGTCGGCGACGACGGTCATGACCGTCGGTTTCGTCAACGCAGGCCTCATGTCCCTAGAACAGGCCATAGGAGTCATCTTCGGCGCCAACATCGGCACGACTATCACGGGACAGATCGTGGCGCTCAAGGTCGCGGGCCTCGCCATGCCAAGCATCATCCTTGGCGTAGTCGGGCTTGTTGCGTCGAAAAGATATATTGCGCGCGGCATCTGGCGAGCGCTGCTTGGCTTCGGGCTCCTGTTCTTCGGAATGGAGATGATGAGCCATGAACTGAAGGCACTCGCCCAGCACCCCGGTTTCATCGCGTTCTTCTCACGCTTCGACTGCGCGCCCCTGGCAGACGGCTTCCTTCCGTTAGCCTCGCTGCTCGGCGCAATCCTGGTCGGAACACTCTGCACCGTCGCGGTGCAAAGCTCGTCGGCCACCATCGGCATCACAATCGCCCTAGCCAATTCCGGCGCCATCAAC
>CAMZET010000145.1 GCA_947305825.1 uncultured Verrucomicrobiota bacterium | reverse complement strand
TTCCATTCAAGAGCCAATAATCGGGGGTTTCGTGCGATGCCGTATGCATCCATACCTTCGAGAGATTCTCTTTGTCGGTGTCGGGAATGGTCGGGGCGAGAGGATTTGAACCTCCGACATTCTGCTCCCAAAGCAGACGCACTACCAGGCTGTGCAACGCCCCGTTGCGGAGATATTATAGCATTAATTTTGGATTTGCGCTTGAACGAGTTACAATCGGCATGCGACGGCGAAAAGTCAAAGTGAATGCACCCCCCACCAGAGAACCGCGGTTGCATTTTCCGTATTTCCGCGTGGTTGCATTCACGCTGTCAAAATATACACCAACGTTTTCCCGAATTCAGACTTTCGGCGTCTCGGCGGTGCTGCGGCGTTCAGATGCGGCGGACGACGCCGACGACTTTACCGAAGTAGTCGAGCGTCTCGCCCGGCCGAACAGTAATGACCTGGTATTCGGGATTGGCCGGTTCCAGACTGTAATAGCAGGAACCGTCGCGGTTTTCAATGCGTAAGGTCTTGACGGTGAATTCGCCGTTGACGGCGGCGATGATAACATCGCCGGATGCGGGTCTGAAGGATCTGTCCACGACGAGGAGGTCGCCGTCGAGTATGCCCTTGCCCACCATGGAATCGCCCTGGACACGGACGAAGAAGGACGATGCCGGATGCCTTACGAGGAGTTGGTTGAGGTCGAGAGGCGGGCCGAGATATTGTTCGGCCGGGGACGGGAAGCCGGCGGCGACGGAGCCGGAAAGACGAGGGACGTATCCGGACATGGCTAAAGGCCGCGCGAAATGGCGATGAGCCGCGCCTCGTCGCCGGAATCTGGATTGAGGCGGAACGAAACGCGCCAGGCGCCGTCCGGGATGAGCGAGCCGGCGCGCGAGGGCCATTCGACGGCAATGACGGCCCCGCGCGCCAGATAGTCGTCCCAGCCGATTGCTTCAACGTCTTCTTCGCCGGAGAGGCGGTAGAGGTCCATATGGACGAGCAAAGGGACACTTGCTTCGGCATTGGCGGCTGGATGCTCGCGCACGATGCAGAAAGTCGGGGAAGTTACGCGGCCGGAGCAGCCGAGCGCGGCGCAGAGACCTTGAGTGAAAGTGGTCTTGCCGGCGCCGAGGTCGCCTTCGAGGCAGACGACGTCGCCCGTCGAGAGGCGGCGGGCGAAAGAGTCCGCCACGCGCCATGTCTCTTCCACGCTGCGGACGTTAAATACATCCGTCATCTTTGAGTTCCTTGATGGCGGCGCGAACGTATCCTGGCGAGAACGCGGAGGAATGCGGCATGGCAATCAGGTTCGGCGGAGGGTTGGCGAGGATGCCTTGGCGCGAGGGACCGCCGGGATTGAGCTGCGTAGGCTCGTCCTTGAAGACGTCGAGATAAGCGGCGGCGATTTTCCCGGATGCGAGAGCGTCGGCGAGCGCGTGTTCGTCGATGGCGTTGCCGCGCCCGATATTGACGACAGCGGCGCGCGGCGGGAGGCAGGCGAGGAGCGATGCGTCGAGAATGTCGTCGGTGCCGGTGTCGCCGGGAAGAGCGAGCACGAGCCAGTCGGCATAGGCCAGGGCGTCCGGCAGTTCGGCGAAGTTTGCGCGGGAGAAGCCCTGCACCGAGACGCCGAGCGAGGATAGTTTGCGTCCCACGGCACGTCCGACTTTGCCGTAGCCGAGGATGGCGGCGCGCGTGCCGGCGAGCGAGAAGCATTTGTCGGCGAGCCAAGTGCGCGGCCAGAGTCCCGACGGCGGCGGCGGACGGAAAAAGCCGCGCGCCCACGCCAGGCAGAACGCCGCCACGCTCTCCGCCATTATTTCCCCGTGGAAACCGCCGAAATGCACCGCGACGCCGGCTGGAGCCTCGCGCCATGCCACCAGCTCTCGCCCGGCGGCCGGCGTCGCCACAAGCCCGAGACACCGCGAAAGGCCATACCACTCCTTTTTGAAATGCCAAGTCAGGACGTGCGTCGCTTCTGGAAGCGACGCCACGAATTCCTCCTCGCTGCGCACGCGCTTCACTTCAAGCGAAGAAGGGACCAGGGTGCGGAGATACTCCTCGTCCGCCGCCGTCGCGCGAAAGCACGCTTCCGGCCATTCCAGCCACAGCAGGAACTTCCCCGCCCGCTCACTCATCAAGCCGTCCCTTGTAAGTGACGCGGCGCACCTTGCCGACAGACGTGCGAATCAGCGGCTCGCGGCTCACCACGACTTTGCGTATGCGCTTGTAGTCCGCCAGCTCCGCGCTCTTTTCCTGCACGCGCTTGGAGACGGTCTTCTCGATCTGCGCCCAGTCGTCCTGCCCGGCGAAATATTCGTCGACGCTCGGATACACTATTGCGCCCACTCTCTCGCCGGGAACGCCGCCCTGCGTGTAGCCCAGGACGATTATATCCTGTACCGAAGGGTCCTTCGAAACGATGTTCTCGACTTCCTCTGGATAAATGTTCTTGCCCTCGCGGTTCACGATGAGGGCTTTCTTGCGTCCGCGGATAGTGATGAAGCCCTCTTCGTCCATGCTTGCGAGGTCGCCGGTCGCGAGCCATTCGCCGTCGAACGCCTCCTTCGTCGCCTTGTCGTTGTGGAAATAGCCTTTCATCACGTTCGGGCCCTTGACCTGCAGTTCGCCGACGCCGCTCTCGTTCTTGTCCGCCAGGCGAACCTCCACGCCTTTGCACGGCTGGCCGATAGTGCCGATGCGGTTGGAGTTGCCGCTTGTCACGGAGACTATAGGGGCGCATTCCGTCAGGCCGTAGCCTTCGATTAATTTGACGTGGATGCGGCGGAAGCCTTCGAGAACGTGGCGCGGGCACGGGGCGCCGCCTGTGATGATGAAGCGCAGCCGGCCGCCGAGTTTCATGCGCACCGTGTGCCAGACTATCCCGCGCAGTCCGAGCTTGAGCAGCGTCCGCGCCGCCCGCGACGCCTGTATGCCTTCCTCGAGTTTGTCGTGGAGCTTCTCCGCAAGCAGAGGCACCGCCATGATGCCTGTCGGCCGCAGCAGCTTGATGTCTCGCCCGACCGTCCTGAGCGACTCCACGAAAAGCAGTTTCGCGCCGATTGCCAGCGACACCACGAAGTTCGCGGAAAAACTGAAAGCGTGGAAGAGCGGCAGCACGACGAGAAGCGAGTCGTTTTCGTCGACGTGGATGCCGAAAGTCTGTATCGCGCCGTCGATGTCGCTGATGAAGTTGCGATGCGTGAGCATGGCGCCCTTGGGCTTGCCCGTCGTGCCGGAAGTGTAGATGATGGACGCGACGTCCTCGGCTTTCGGCACATGCGCGTCGTACCATTCGCCGCCGCCGGAGACGCGGAGGTGGTCGAGGCCGACCACCTGCACGGGTCCGATGTGCTGGCCCTCGAATATCACGCCGTCGGTGATTACGATGGCGCGCAGTCGCGGCAGCTTCGGCGCCAGGTTCATCATCATGCGCAGGTGCGATTTGTCGGTGGTGACGACGGTCGCCTCGGAGTCGGCGAGGATGTATCCGACTTCGCTTTCATGGAGTTTCGGGTCGAGCGGCACGACAGCGACGCCGGCGCCGGCCTGCGCGAGATACGTCTCAATCCAGGTGGGCGAGTTGCCGAGAACGATGGCCGTATTGTCGCGTCCGGGCTCGAGCTTGAAACGTGTGCCGTAGCCTTCGGCATAGTCGCGGACGCGCGCGAGGACTTCCCGCCACGTCCGCGAACGCCAGGCCTTTTCCTCGCACCATGTGACAGCCACGTTCGACCCGAAACGGACCGATTTTTCTTCAAGCAGCTTGCGAAGTGTCATCTCTTCTTCCTTAATACATTACGCAGATTGGTGCATATTATACCATATTGAGCCGCGCCGTGCATTGCCAATGAAGGAAGACCGCATTTTCCCTGTGCGCCGAAACCTGTACGCCGAAAGATGCCCCCCCGGGGTATCGGTAAGAGTAGGGGGGGACCTAGGGGTAGGAGGGGTCTACCCCTAGGGGTAGGCGGGGTCTACCCCTAGGGGTAGGGGGCCGCTACCCCCTGGGGTGGGGTTGATACCCTCCGGGGGTATGAGGCTGCTACCCCCAGGGGGAGGGGTAGGAGGGGCGGGCAGCCCGCCGGGGTGCGGCGGGTGGACGAGGTGGTATGGCTGAGGTGGACGAGCGCTGGAAGTGAACAAGCGATTTCGGGAAGGCCCATTGGCGAATAGAACGCATGCACTCCGAAAGACAAAGTAAATGCAACCGGGATTTTCCTGAGGAGTTGCATCCTCATTGGCAAGCCAGCCCGCGCCCGCGCCGACTTTTAGTCTATTCACTGTTGACGGCAACGCCGGAAAAGTGTATAAT
>CAMZET010000144.1 GCA_947305825.1 uncultured Verrucomicrobiota bacterium | reverse complement strand
CCGGCGAACCATACAACGAACTCCTCGCCCGCATCGCCCTCCAGGCCGACTCCGATGTCATCATCATCGGCGGCATGGGCCTCAAGTACGACGAGTACCTCAAGTTCCGCAACACGCTCGACCAGTCCGGCGCCCTCGCCAAGACAGTCATGTTCGTCCATACCGCTGCCGACCCGACGGTCGAATGCATGCTCGTGCCGGACGTCTCCCTCGCCGTCGCCGAGAAATTCGCCCTCTCCGGCAAGGACGTCCTGGTCCTCCTGACCGACATGACCAGCTTCGCCGACGCGATGAAGGAAATCGCCATCACGATGGAGCAAATCCCCTCCAACCGCGGCTATCCGGGCGACCTCTACTCCCAGCTCGCCGCCCGCTACGAGAAGGCGGTCGACTTCGACGGCGCCGGCTCCATCACCATCCTCGCCGTCACGACCATGCCCGGCGACGACGTCACCCACCCCGTCCCCGACAACACCGGATACATCACAGAGGGCCAGTTCTACCTCCGAAACGGACGCATCGAGCCTTTCGGCTCGCTCTCGCGCCTGAAACAGCAAGTCAACAAGGCCACGCGCGAAGACCACCGCACCATCATGGACGCGATGATAAAGCTTTACGCGCAGTACAAGGAGACTGTCGAGAAGCAGTCGATGGGCTTCAAGATGTCCGCCTGGGACCAGAAGCTGCTGAAATACGGCGCGGCGTTCGAGAAGGAGATGATGGATTTATCCGTCAACATTCCGCTTGAAGAGGCCCTCGACCTCGGCTGGAAGATACTGGCGGAGAATTTCGAGCGCGGCGAGGTCGGCATCCCGTCCAAGCTTTCCGACAAGTTCTGGCCGAAGGTTTGAGACCTGTTCGCTGGCGGCAATGGCCGTAGTGCTGGAAAGCGAGCGCACAAGCGCAAAGGCGCGGATGTTCCATGCGGTCATCTACGCCGCGCTTGTGCTCGGCGCGGTGACGATGGTGTATCCGTTCGCGGTGATGATTTCCGCGAGCCTTTCTTCCGCGTACGACTACCATCGCCATGATGCGGTTCCTTTGGGGTTTTTCTCGCGTGCAGACCGTTTCGTCCGCTCGATAGCGACATATTTTCCGTCATTCCCGCGCGACGTGTATCCCGATGCGCCGGCTGGGTGGACGGCGTGGGCGCAAGTGGCGGCCGACCGGGAAGGGGTGCGGCATTTCGCGGCGAAGGAGCTCGGCAAGTATTCCGACGCGAAGAAGTTGGCGGCGGCGCGCGAACGCGCCGATGCGTTCCTGTGCGAACTCGCCGCCGACGACGGCAAGCGGACGGTATGCAACTGCGATGCGCGGGATGTCGCCGGCTTCGTCAAAAGCCGCTACGGCAGTCTGGAGTCCTTGAACGCCGCCTGGCCTGTCCCCCACAAGTCGTTTTTCGACGTGTCGTTTTCTGCGGAGTCGCGAGCGGACTCGCGCCCGGTTTCCGCAACGGCCCCTCCGGCAGCCGCCGGCCCGAAAGCTCAAGCGTGGCGCGCCATGAAACGCTGGTATCTCGACGAGGCCATCAGGTGCGGCGACCACATCTCGCGTACAATGCCCGCCGACATCGACGCCGCGTGCGCCGAACGCATCCGCGAAGCGCTGGCCGTCCAATTCCTCGACCACGGCTGGCGCGATTTCCTCTGCGGCTCCCTGGCCAACTACAGGCTTGTCGGCGACTTCCTTTTCCTGCGCGGACGAGCCTTCGCAAACACCATTCTCCTTGTCGTCCTATCCGTCCTCGCTTCGCTGACAGTAAATCCTCTCGCCGCGTATGCGCTTTCGCGCTTCCGGTTGAGGGCGACAGAGCAAATCATTCTGTTTCTGCTTGCCACTATGGCTTTCCCAGCGGCGGTCACGGCGATTCCGGGATTTCTGCTGATACGTGATTTGGGGCTGCTCAACACTTTCGCCGCCCTGGTGCTTCCAGGCGTGGCGAGCGGCATGAGTATTTTCATTTTGAAGGGTTTTTTCGACGCATTGCCGCGCGAACTCTACGAAGCGGCTGCCATCGACGGCGCTTCGGAATGGACGGTCTTCCGCCGCATCACGCTCCCCATGACGACCCCCATTCTCGCCGTGAACGCGCTCAACAGTTTCATCCACGCATATTCTTCCTGGGAATGGGCGTTTCTCGTGTGCCAGAAGGAGTCCCACTGGACGCTGGCGGTTTGGATGTACCAGGTTTCGCAGACGTTTGCGCACCAGCCTTGGTGCGTGATGGCCGGCTTCGTGCTGGTTTCGGTGCCGACTGCGGCGGTGTTTCTCGCATGTCAGAAGGTAATCTTGCGCGGCATCGTGCTGCCGTCGATGAAATAGGGAGTTTGCCATGTTCGCAAAAGAAGCGCGTGTGAAGCGGTGGAAAGTGTTGTGGTGTGTATTGGCGAGCGCACTTGCGGCGGCGGTGTGCGGCGCGACGCCGCGCACCGCCGAAAGGAAGCCGGCGCGAACGCGCACGACCGCTGCGTCCAAGAAAGTTTCGGACAAGGCGAGCGCTCTCTTGCCGTACAAGTGGGTTCTGAAGCACACCGAAAACTTTGATGGCAGGGCAATCAATCCGAAACTCTGGCGCCGCATAGTCGGACGCCACGATTCCGGCGCCGACTGGCAGCGCAACATCTCGCCTCGCGAAGATCTCGTCACGGTGAAGGACGGCGTGCTCACGCTATGGGGAGTTCGCAATTCCGATTCGGCATCCGACCCGCGTCGCGTGCTTGCCGGCGGCATTTCCACGAAGGGCCTTTTCAACATGACATACGGCAAGATTGAGGCGCGTATACGTCTCCAAAGTGCGAAGGGGGCCTGGCCCGCCGTCTGGCTCATGCCCGAACGACCGGCTGCGCATTGGCCGGACTGCGGCGAAATCGACGTGCTCGAACGCCTGAACCATGACCCGTTTGTCTACCAGACAGTCCATTCCGCCTGGTCCGAGGCGCATCCGAACAATCCGCCGCGAGGCGGGAAAGGCGCCATCAAGCCGGATGCGTGGAACGTATATGCTCTGGAATGGACGCCGGAAAGGATAGTCTGGTACGTGAACGGCAAGGCCACGCACAAATACGACAAACTGACCGACGACCCGGCGAAGTGGCCGTGGAATTCGCCGTTCTACCTTATGTTCGACATGCAGCTTGGCGGCAAATGGGTAGGAGCGGTGGACGAAGCGCAGCTGCCTGTGGCGATGGAGGTGGATTGGGTCAAGTTTTACGAACTCAGGCGCGGCACGAAGCGCGTGAGCGTTTTTGAGCGGCCCAAGGTCGGAGGCGGCTAGGGCAATTTGAGGAGTTCGTCTCGCGGGAAGGGCAGACTGGCGGGTGCTTCGCCGCTGGCGGCATCGATGCGGTCTGGCTTTGCGGCTGCGCAGCTCGGCGGCATCATGGCGGAATTGTAGGAAGCACAGGCAGGCGAGCCGATGCCGGTGCGCTGGCTTATGTCGGCCACGGCTATGGAGAGTTCTTCCGGGATAGAGGAAAGCGACAGGTCGGCGAGGAGGCGGCGGGAGTTCTCGGAAGACGTTTTTATCGCAGAGCGCGCGGCCGCGATTGCAGCGTCCGTCTCTTCGTCTGAAAGCGAGACGAAAGCGCATGAAGAGGTCTGCGTCTGCGTGACTGGGCTTGGGCGGAACAGCACGGCGGCGTATGGAAACACGAACGCGAGGATTACCGGCGGCAGCATCACGGCGGTGAGGGAATAGATTTCGTGGCGTATGTGCCGTTTCGGACGGTATTGGATGCGTTCGCTCATTCGTCCTCGTTCTGCTGCTGGCTGGTGTTCTTTTCCGCGAAAAGTATTCTGGCGATGCCTGCGCGGCGCGCGTCGGAGGCGAGCGCCATCAGCACGCCGGCGTCAGTCCTGCGGTCCGCGAGCACGAGCATCGTCTTTTCGCCGCGCTTGGCCGCCAGTTCCGCGAGTTGAGAGGAGAATACGCTCCTGGAGAGCGGGTCGCCGAAAACGTAGCGCGCGTCGTCGAAGAAAACGAGCGTCTCGCGTTTCGTGGGCATGACCAGAGCGACTAGAGAGGTTCTGGCGCCCTCGCCGGCTTCGCCTTCCGGCAGGTCGAAAAGGACGCCGCTGGCGGCGGTCAGGGCGTTGCCGGCCATGTACAGCATTAATAGTAGAATGCCTACGGTAATCCACGGGGCCGAGGCGACAAACGGCCGGAACCATCGCGAAGAGCCTGTTTCGTGCCAGGCAGGGCGGTCGGCGCTCCAGTCCCAGCCGGAAGCGGAAGAGGAGGCTTGCGTCATTGCGCCGTTCCTTCTGGTTTTGCGGTGCCGGGCGCGTTGGCGCCGGACTTCGCCGCCTCGACCTTCGCCGCCTCGACCTTCGCCGCCTCGACCTTCGCTGCCT
>CAMZET010000143.1 GCA_947305825.1 uncultured Verrucomicrobiota bacterium | reverse complement strand
GAAAACGTGTATATGTCTGTCGCTACTTTCTCCATGTCAAATATTATACCATATTCCGCCCGGTAGTACCGCATGATTTGCGCTTTGCGATATGCCGGACGATTGGCGGAGCGAACTTCATGCGGGCTCCAGACAGGCAGACGCGGGCAGAATATGGTATAATAGTGGCATGAAGACGAAGAAATACATGGTTGCGATAGCGGTTGCGGCGTGTGCGCTTGCGGCGCTCGGCGCGCCGGAGCCCAAGCGCGACGCCAAGGTGGTGCAGGCGTATATCCGCAAGGCTGTCGGGGAGCAGACCATCAACGACATCAAGGCGCGCGAGGGAGGAGCGGCGTTTCTCAAGGCGTTCTTCGGGGACCAGAAGTGGATGGAGGAGTTCGCCGGTTCCGGGCCGTGGAGCGGCGGCGCCGCACCCGCGCTGCGCGCCCTCGACCTCCTCGTCTGGAACGACGAGGACGAATTCATCACTTCCACCGAAATAGGCCGCAACATCGCCACCGCGCTCGCGCTCAACCACGGCTACGACTTCGACGACGAGAAACTTGTCGGCATCATGGAATGCTACCGCGAATGGGCGAACGACGGCACGCTGCACAATTCGGCGTGGCAGCTCGACACGCGCCAGTGGCGCGAGGTCGTCACGTTCGGCCAGAACGCCGAACTCGGCGTCGAGAACCTGCGTTGGATACACGACTTCGCCAACTTGCCGGCGCGGCGCTATTCGAGTATATTCGGCGTCTGCCACTACCGTCTGGACAACTGCTTCGGCGACACGGTGCACGGGCCGATGTATTACAAGCCCTGGTCGCACCGCTGGAACACCCAGGAGCTGCGCTACCGCGTCGGCGGCGTCTGCGGCGCGCTCTCGAAATTCGGTTCCCACAGCGCCGCCGCCCACGGCATCCGCGCCTTCACCGCCGGCCAGCCGGTCCACTGCGCCTACATGATTTGGAATCTCGACGACAACCGCTGGGATCTCGGCAACTCCGTCACGAGCCACACAGGCTCCCACTTCGGCCTCGGCGAAATGTACTGCCTCGCCGCCAACGAGGAGCAGGACCGCTACTACTCCGACCCGAAGCGCATGACGGCGGAATATCTGCGTTGGCAGGGCAAGCGCGAGGAGGCGATGCGCCTGGTAGGCGGCAACTGGCAGGCGGCCAAGGAGTGGCAGGACGAATTGCGCTCCAAAAGCGCATCCAAAGCGGAGTGGGACAAGTATGCCGCCGTGGTGCGCGACACCTTCAAGGAGTCGCCGTACCAGGGATGGATGCTCTACTTCCCCTATCTTGACGCGCTCGGAACGCGCGACGAGCGACTTTCCGCCGCCCGCGCCGGCTTCCTCGCCTTCCGCGAAAACAAGGCCAAATCCGTCGAACCGCTTTACGTAGACGAGAAAATCCTGGACCCCCTCGTGAAGAAACTCGAGCTTACGCAGTCGGAAATCTGGAAACTCCTGCCCTACATGCTCAAGGGCCAGGTCAAGACGCAGAGCTATTTCCGCCAGATAGTGAACTGGGCGGCCGGCAAGCTCATGACGAACGCCGAGGCGGCCGGCAAATTCCTGACGGTCGTCGGCAAGGCCGCCGAGGCTTCCAGCACGGAACTCGACTTCGGCGGCATGGCGCTCAAGGCTTCCCAGAACGAAGACCTCACGATGTGGCGGCAAGTCTATTCCCTGATGGACAAGATATCGCCGCAGAAGCGCGGCAAGCCGACAGGCAAGAAGTGGCCGGCGTCGCAATACGGCGGAGAACTCCTGTCGAAGGACGGCATGCTCAGGACTTCGACGTCTTCCGGCTACGAGTCGCCAGTGAGCTACCGCGATGCGCTGGAGGCGGAGGAGCGGGCGCCGGCCAAGGGCGGTTCCACGTTCCACACGGAGCAGGAGACGTCGCCGTGGGGCATGGTGGTTCTGCCTGGCATAAGCGAAATCGCCGGCGTGACGGTGGTGAATTCCGGCGGCGGGCAGAACGGCGGCCGCCAGGCGCCGCTCAGGATATGGCTCAGCGAAGACGGCAAGGAGTTCCATCAAGTCTACGCTTCCGGCGCGGCGCAGGCGGAGTGGGAGTGCAAGCTCAACACGCCTATGAAAGCGAAATACGTGAAGGTCGGCCGCGAGCCAGACCAGCGCAACGAGTATTTCCACCTCTCGAAGATTCTCGTCTATGGCAAAAAACTCTACTAGCGGAGCGCGGCGGCGGATGCCGTTCAAGGCGGTCATCCTCGCCGGCGGCTCTGGCGAACGCTTCTGGCCGCTTTCGACCCCGGAGAGGCCGAAGCAGTTTCTGCGCGTGTTCGGGGGCGAGTCGCTTCTGCGACAGAGCGTGAACCGCCTGGGTTCGCTCGTCAAGCCGCAGGACGTGTATGTCGTCACGTCGAAAGACCTTGTGGCGGCGACGCGGCGCGAGCTCCCGGAGGTGCCGGCGGCGAACGTAATTGGCGAGCCCATGCGCCGCGACACGGGTGCCGCCGTCGCCATCGGCGTCGCCGCCGCCGAAAACGGCATCGTCGGCTTCTTCTCGAGCGACCAGATGGTCGCGGACCCGGTGCGCTTCCGCGCCGCCGTCCGCGCCGCTGTCGAAATCGCCTCCACGCGCCCGCGCATCGTCACCATCGGCATCAAGCCCACCTTCCCCTCCACCGGCTTCGGATACATCAACCCCGAGACGCGGCGCTTCGTCGAAAAGCCCAACGCCCGTGACGCCCGCGAATACGTCTCGCAGGGCTACCTCTGGAACGCCGGAATGTTCATCGGCCTGGCCGAGACCTTCAAGGGCGCCTTCGCCGCCTACGCGCCGGAACTCGCAACGCTCGCCGCCGCCAAACCGCCGTTCTCCCAGGCGCGCCTCGCCGCCGCCTACGAACGCCTCCCGAAAATCTCCTTCGACTTCGCCGTCATGGAGAAGTTCCGCGGCATAGAGGTCGTCCCGGGCGACTTCGGCTGGGACGACGTCGGCTCCTTCGCCGCCTTCGACCGCTATTTCCCGCACGACTCGCGCGGCAACGTCCGCGAAGGCCCTTGCACCGTCGTCGACGCCGAAAACAACATCTGCGTCGCGCGCTCCGCGAGAATCTCCCTTCTCGGCGTCAGCAACCTCGTCGTCGTCACTACACCGGACTCCGTTCTCATCGCTGACAAGTCGAAGATTTCCGAGATGAAGAAGCTTTTCCGCAAATGAAGCTGCCGCGGCCTAGACTAGAGCCGGCGGACGTGCCAGAGCTGCCGCGGCGGAAATACCGCGCGCTCATCGCCTACGACGGCACTGCGTATTCCGGCTGGCAGCGCCAGGGCAACGCGCTCGCCATCCAGGAGGTGGTCGAGGAGGCTTTGACGTTCTTCGACGACTCCGGCGAGCGCGTGCACGTGTTCGGTTCGTCGCGCACGGACGCCGGGGTGCACGCCAAAGGCTTCGTGGCGCATTTCCACATGACGAAGCCGATTCCTCCGGACCGTCTGGTGCGGGCGATGAATTCGCGCCTCCCGGAGGCGATACGCTTCCTGAAGGCGTCGTACGCGCCGGAGGAGTTCAACGCGCAGCTTTCCGCGCTCGGCAAGGAATATCGCTACCAAATCTACCAGGGTCCGATAATGCCGCCGCACCTGGTGCCGTACTGGACTTACGAGCACCGTCCGCTGGACTTGGATGCCATGCGCCGGGCGGCGGCATATTTCGTCGGCGTCCACGATTTCCGTTCGTTCGCCGGCACGTGCCCGGTGGTGCTGCGCAATTCCGTGCGGGAAGTATATTCGTGCGAGGTGAAGAAGGCCGGGCCGCGCTACACTGTAATCGTGCGCGGCGGGGGTTTCCTGTACAAGCAGGTGCGCTCGATGGTCGGCTTCCTGCTGTCGGTTGGGAAGGGGACGGAAAAGCCGGAGGCGGTGAAGGAGCTTCTTGAGACGGCGGCGCCGCGCACGGCGCGCGTCGAGACGGCCCCGCCGCGCGGCCTTTTCCTCTGGAAGGTCTTCTACAGGCCGGTGAAGAAAGATACGTAGCGCAAAGCCGGCAAGCGTGTTTCCTGTCTTGGAGGTATGGGCAATGCAGGAAAATGTGAGCGGAACGATAAAAGAGGCGAGAGGCTTCTGGGAACGGCTGCGGGGCCTGATAGGCAGGCCGCCGCCGCCGCCCGGCTGCGGCCTGCTCTTCAGGCGCTGCAGCGCCATTCACACCTGCTTCATGTCCTATCCCATTGACGCCGTATTCCTGGACCGCGACGGACGGGCGGTGAAGACCGTGCGCGGCATCAAGCCCTGGACGCCGCTGGTCTGGGGCGGTCGCAAAGCGTCGAGCGTGGTCGAATACGCGGCCGGCCAGGCCCCGGCCGCGCCGCCGCCATCCGCCCCCGCTCCCGCCGCGACTT
>CAMZET010000142.1 GCA_947305825.1 uncultured Verrucomicrobiota bacterium | reverse complement strand
GCCATCGGCCCGAACCTCCAGGGTCTGGCCAAGGCGATGAACGACCTCTCGCGCGGCTGCTCCGCCGAGGACATCGTCGGCACCATCTGCGTGACGCTCCTGCAGTCCACCACAAAGTAGGAAAGCCATGACGAACGACGAGATGCTCGACAGGGCGCGCGAAGTATTCGACATAGAAATCGAGGGGCTCAAGCGTACGCGCGATTCGCTCGGCAAGAGCTTCACGAAAGCCGTGGAGCTCATGCTCGGCTGCATCCGCGCCGAGGGCATCATCGTCGTGACCGGCGTCGGCAAGAACCTTGCCATCGCCGAAAAGATGAGCGCGATTTTCGCATCGACGGGGACGCGCTCCATCTGCCTCAATCCGGTGCAGGCGATGCACGGCGACCTGGGTATGGTCGCGCCGCGCGACATACTCGTCGCGCTTTCGTTCTCCGGCGAGTCCGAGGAAGTGCTGCGCCTGATACCGGCAATCCGCCGCCACGGCCTGAAGGTGATTTCGCTCACGGGCCGCCCGGGCTCCTCGCTCGCCGCCATGAGCGACGTCCACGTCGAAATACCGTGCGGCAAGGAGGCCTGCCCGTTCGGCATGGCCCCGACCAACTCAACCACCGCCACCATGGCGATGGGCGACGCGCTCGCCATGGTCATGCTCGACGCCATGAAGTTCGACATCGCCAGCTACGCGATGAACCATCCGGCCGGCGCCATCGGCCGCGCACTCGTCCTCAAGGCCGCCGACGTCATGCGCTCCGGCGACAACGTCGCCGCCGTCGCCCCGGAAACCCCGGTCATGGACGCCCTGCTCGCCATGACCAAGGCCAAGGCCGGCTGCGCCGTCATCGTCGCCCCGGACCGCTCGCTCCTCGGCATCTTCACCGACGGCGACTTCCGCAGGATGATGGCCGCCCTCGGCACCCCGGACGGCACCGCCGAACTCCTCGCCTCACAGGTAGCCGACCACATGACGCGCTCCCCGCAGTTCGTCCGCGCAGACATTCTCGCCTCCGAGCTGCTCAAGGTCTTCGAGCGCCGCAGGATTGACGACCTCCCCGTCTGCGACGCCTCCGGCAGGCTCGTCGGACTCGTAGATATTAACGACTTGCCTAAAATGAAAGTGCTGTAATTTGGTATAATATCACGCGCGGCGCGAAGCGCGAAGCGACCGCCCGCAAAGCCAGACGATTTCGAAACGAATTAAAAACAGGAAAAGGAAAGGAAGAGAAGAAAATGAAAGCGAGATTTGCCCTTGCAACAATAGCGGCCGTTGCGGCCGCAGTAGCAGTCGCCGCGCCCGTCGGCTCCAACAAGCGCTCCGCTTCCTCGCGCAACGCCCGCGCAGCAGCCGCTGCCGCCGAAGACGAGGACGCCCCCACTACCGGCAAGGACGCCAAGGTCACGCTCGACCAGTTCCCCAAGGTCGGCCGCCAGTCCATCCTCGCCGCACCCGCCGTCCCCGGCCCTTCCATCATCGGCAAGTGCTACGTCAAGCCGCGCTCCTGGATTGTCCTCGAGGCGAAATACTCCACCTACTCCAAGTGGCAGGACCAGCTGACCTTCACCTGGCACGTCCTCCTCGAGACGAAGACGGCCACCGAGAACAAGGGCAACAAGGAGGGGTTGCCGCCGTATTCCTATTTCACGCAGTCGGTGACGTACCAGAACATTCCGCAGGGCGCCCACGCCGCTTCCGTCTGCCTCCACCCGTCCTATCTCGAACGTTACGGCGAGCCGAAGGTAGTCGGGCTCGTGGTGACGAACGCCAAGGGTGAAGTGCTCGCCGGCGACTGCGAAGCCGAGGGCACCGAAGTCAAGAGTTTCGCGCACCCGAAGTCCGCCGAGGACGGTTTCTGGAACAAGCCCGACATCATGAACGCGACACGCGGCGGCGAGCCGATGATTGAGCGCCGTCAGGGCCTGCAGGACCGCTCCAAGACCATTTGGGCTCTCGTGAACCCGAACGACTACGAGCAGGTAGTCCAGTAATCCTTTTCCACGCACAGGGCAAACCGCCATGGCCAAGAAATTCCTCACGCTCAACATAGGCGCATCCGGGATAGCGCTCGCCGAATACGAGGCGCTTTCCGGCGGCGCCTTGACGCTCGTCAATTACGGGCTCGCGCCGCTCCCGGCCCCGCTCGACGCCGGCAATGCCGACGCCATTCTCGCGCCGGCCCTCCTCGACATCGTTCGCGCCAAGGGCATAAAGCCCGGCAAGGTCGCCGTCTCCGTCTCCGGCCAGATGGTCTTCCCCCGCATGGCCGCCATCCCCGCCGCCGGCGGCGACGAGAAGTTCGAGCAGATGGTCCGCTACGAAATCGAGCAGAACATCCCGTTCCCGCTCGACGAGATGGTCTGCGACCGCCAGATTCTCGGCGACACCGAGAACGGCGACAAGGCCGTGCTCATCGTAGCCGCGAAAATCGAGCAGATGGAGGCCGTGACCTCCGCCGTCGCCTCCGCCGGCTTTACGCCGGAAATCGTGGACGTCGCGCCGATTGCGCTCACAAACGCGATGCGGCTCGCGACAGGCGACGACGGCGCGTGTTCCGTGATGCTGGACATCGGCGCGAAGACGACCTCGCTCGTCATTTCCGAGGGCGAGAAGCTCTACAACCGCTCGATACCTGTAGCCGGCAACACGATTACCAAGGAGATAGCGCAGGCGCTCGGCTGCACGCTCGACGAGGCGGAGAAAATCAAGCGCGAGCGCGCGTACGTGTCGCTCGGCGGCGTGACGGAAGACGCCGACCCGACGCTCGACAGCATCTCGAAGGTGTGCCGCGCCGTCCTGACGCGCCTGAACGCGGAGATTTCGCGTTCCATCAATTTCTACCGCAGCCAGCAGCACGGCAGCGCGCCCGCGCGGTTGTATCTGACGGGTGGTTCGGCGCTCCTGCCGCAGATTGACGCCTTCTTCCAGGAGTCGCTCGGCATCGAGGTAGTGTTCTTCAACCCGTTCGAGTCGATGGGCAAGGGTGCGGCTGTGGATGCCGAGGCGCTTGCGGCCGACGCGCCGCTCCTGACGGCCACCGCCGGTGTCGCCGCGCATGCCGCCGGCAACGCGCCTGTCGCCATCAACCTCCTGCCGCCCTCGCTCATCGAGGCCCGCGCACAGGTCAAGCGCGTGCCGGTGCTCGCCGCCGCCGCCGCTTTCTTCATCGCCGCCCTCGTCACCGTCCTGCTCGCCGCCTACCATTCCATCTCCGTCGTCGATGCCAAGCAGGACGCCATCGCCGGCATGGCGCGCACCCTCAAGGGCTTCGAGGAGAAAATCAAGAAGGCCGAAACCGAGGAAGCCGCCCAGCTCGCGCAGAGCACCGCCCTCAGGGATTTGCTCTTCCGCCGCTCCGCCGCCATCCTGCGCATCAACGCCGTCAGGCAGGCCATCGGCGACGACCTCTGGATCGAACGCTGGGAGAACGGCAAAGTCACGATACGCGGCTGGAAAGACCGCATCGACGCCTATGTCGCCCGCGCAGCCTCCAAGGGCGCCAAGGAGGGCACCGCACCCGAAATCGTCGTCGCGCGCCTCAAGGCCAACGCCGTCGTCAAGCCTGATACCGTCCGCGTCACCGACATGTCTACCGTCGGCAAGGACGCCCCCATCGAACAATTCGTAGTGGAGCTTGAGTTCAAATGAACAAGAACCAGATAGTCATGTGCTCCATAGGCGGGGTCGCGCTTGTCGCTGCCGCCGTCCTGGGCTTTTTCATCTATTCCGCGTATGCCGAGCGCACCGAGAAACTCGACGAACTCGATTCTTCGGCGGGCGCCGTCAAGCGCATCAACTCGGCGAAGGTTTCGCCGGAGCAGGCTTCCGTGGACGCGATAGCGGAGAACACGAAGCTCCTGACGATATGGGAAGGGGAGTCGCGGCACATAGCGGCGCAGGGCGACCGCGTCGTGGACGCCGACATGACGCCCGAGGCGTTCAAGCGCCTCCTGGTGGACGAGGCGCGCGTCGAGGCGGCCCGCCCTGGCGGCGTCGACGGCAAAATCGTGAAGGACGGCTTCGCGTTCGGCTTCAAGGACTACATCCTTGGCGGCGCGATGCCGGACCGCGAGCGCCTGGCGTTTCTCCAGCGTCAGTGGGAGGACGTGAAGCTCTTCGTGAAGCTGCTCTCCGACGCCGGAGTCATCGAGATAGTGGATATAACGATAGGCGAGAAGAAGCTGCCTGAAGCGGAGCCGGAGGTGAAGCGCGGGCCGCGCGGCAAGAAGTCCGCCGAGCCGGAGGTGAAGCCGCAGTCCGACGAGCAGCGCTACGAGCTGAAGTTCCTGGCGAGGGCGCCGGCGTTCGTGCGCGCCGTCAACGCGCTCGCGACGGACGAGCGCTTCATTACCATCGACTCGTTCGCGTTCATGCGCGCCGACGACGCCCTCGCGGCG
>CAMZET010000141.1 GCA_947305825.1 uncultured Verrucomicrobiota bacterium | reverse complement strand
GAGCAGCCCTCGAATGCAAAACCGACGAGCGCAGAGACGTTTGTCGCGACCTGGACGCGGACGAGGTTTTCGTAGGAGTCGGGGAATAGCTGCGAGACACACTTTCCGGCGGGCAGCGTAGCTTCGAGGATGTTGGCGCAATTCGTGAAAGCGGTAGGTGAGACCCATACCGACGTCCAATTAGTCCAGGCGGGAGGCGCGTAGCCGAGCGCGAAATCGACGTTGGTAAGCGAGTTGCATTCGTCGAACGCGAAATTGCCGACGATAGAAAGCGTGTCGGGGAAGTCGAGGTTCGCGAGCGCGGTGCAGTTGGAGAACGCAGATGCGCCGATTGTGACGAGACCGTCGGGGAAAGAGACGCTCTGGAGCGAAGTACAGTCGGCGAACGCGCTGGCCGAAATATTGGTGACGCACTCGCCAATGACGACATTGGTGAGCGAAGAGCAGCCCTGAAACGCAAACCGGCCGATGCTGGTCACGTTGGTCGGGATGGCGACTTCTGTGATGTCTGTTCGGTTGGAATAGGCGCCGGCCTTTGCGGCGTCAGACCAATCTTCGGCGGCGGTTGCCGCACCGGCCGCGAAGAGCGCGGCGGCGACCGCGACGGCGAACGCTTTCGTTGCAAAAAATCTCATGCTCACAAGACTCCTTCCCGCGCCGCGAACTGCGGCGCCCTCGCGCCGCCGAACGCTTTGCGCATGTGTCTTTCCGACGTGTTGTAGGAAACGGCGCGGCGCGACGGCACCGCGACGCCGTGCTTTTCCAGCGCCGCTCTCTTCGCCTCCCGCGAATCCTTACATTCCTGCCACGTCATAGCGAAATCTCCTCTTTCAAGCCGTGCAGCTCCTCGAGCACCGCGAAATCGGGCAGCGCGGCGATGCGTTCGGCTTCCTGCCAAGTCGAACTCCTTGTCTTCGAGCGCGCTCGCCATCATCTGGCGCGCGCTCGCCACGCATTCTTCGGAGTCGAGCGAATAGAACACCCTCTCCACCAGCGCGAGTTCCGGCGGCAGAATGCGCACTTTCCCGTACGGCGTCTCCACTTCCTTGAAATCTTTCGAGGTTTCGGCCTCGGCAATGCCCAAGATGTCGACAAAGAGTCCGCACACCTGCCAGTTGCGCCCGATGCACTTGCCGCCGAGCGGCAGCAGTATTTCGCGCACTAGCCGTGGCGACGGCGCTTTCAGCGAGCGGCGGCAGAAATCGATGGCGCCGCTCATGTAGTCGCCTTCCGTGTAGAATTCGACGGCGCTGCCGCCGACAACGACGAGATGGACGCCGTGCGCCTGGAAAAGCGAAGTGACAAGGCCCGAAAGCTTCAAGGCACGCTCGAGCAAATCGCCCGTCGCCTCGATGTCGCGTCTTGCCGCTTCTATTTCCGCCGGCGTCATTACTGGGCGCTTTCTCCGAGTTGCTGGAGGAGCGTTGCCGGCGGCGGCGGCGCGGTTTCGGTCTCTTCGTCCGGCACGACTTCTGAATCGTCTGTCGGTTCTTCCTCGGCTGACGGGGCTTCAGGCTCTTCTGCGGGCGCCGGCGGCTCTTCTTCGATTTCAACCGGCGCGGGTTCTGCGGGGGCCGGCTCTACCGGCGTTTCCGCCGGCTCGGGCCCGGGCTCCGCCGGGGTCGGTTCGGTTGCGGGCGCGGCGGATTCCGCCGGCATTTCGCCCTGACTCTGGCCCTGCTTTTCGTGCGCAGCGCGTTCGCGCTCCAGCCGCCCGTATTCATTCTCCAGATGCGCCGACGCGTCAGCCGCGCCGATTTTCGCCTCCGCCTGCTCCAGACGGCGTTCGCGGATTTCGGTCGCGAGAAGCTTCAGGTCGCTCTGCTCCTTGACGAACTCGTCGAAACGCGCCTTCTCCTCCTTTTCGAGCTCCTCGCGGTGCGCCTCAATCCAGAACTGGCGCTCCGTCTCGTCCATCCTTTCGAGGGCCTGCGCGCGCTCGAGCTTCGCCTTCTCGATGGCGAGTTTCGTCTTGCGGTCTTCATCCTGCTTCTTCCACTCGTCCTTCAGGCGGCGCATCATCTCCTTCTTGCTCATCGGATCGGCGAGTTGCGACGCGCTCCAGCCGTGGTCAGACCACGGATTCGGGTCGCTCATCGACTTCTTGCGGCGGAACGCCTCCGCCTGCGCCATTTCTGCGTCGTCGAGAACGTAAGGCGTCATGAACACAAGCAGTTCCTGGCGCGATTCGTTCTGCGACACCGAGCCGAAGAGCCACTTGCCAATCCACGGAATGTCCTTGAGGAACGGAATACCCGATTCGCTCTCCTGCGTTCTCGTCTGCGTCAAGCCGCCGAACACGACCGTCTGGCCGTTTTCAAGCACCACATCTGCCGAGAGTTTGCGCGTAATCGTTGTAGCCGCGTCGAAATATGTAGTTGCGCCGTTCTGCGCAGAGCCTTGGATAGTCTGCGGGCTGCCTTCCTGCGAATACTCTTCTTCGACCGTCAGCATGACGGTTCCGTTCGGGTTGATTTTCGGCGTCGTCTTGATAGTTATGCCGAGTTCCTTCTGCTCGTAGTCCGGCACCGGCGAACCGTACTGCGACGAGCCGGAATACTGGTAGCCCTTGAAAAGGTAGCGCATCTGCGTCGCCTCAATCGTCGCTTCCTTGTTGTCCACCGTCATTATGACTGGCGAGGCGAGGTATTTGGAGCGGTTGTCGGTCTTGGACGCCTGGATAACGGCGGCGAGATTGAGCCTGTCGGACTTCAGGAAGTAGTTGACGCCGCCGCCGATGGGGGTCACGAGGTCGGCTACGTTCGTCGTTGCGCTGACGAGCCCCTGGAGGAGCGCAGTTCCCGTGGCACCGCCGCCGCCGCCGCCGAGCGCGTAGCTGTTGCGGTTCATGAAGCCAGCCGCCGCGTCGCGCACCGTCCCCATAACCGGCACTTCCTGGTACTCGTACGTCGGCTGGTACGTTATGTTGCCGTTCGCGTCGAGGACCTGCTCCATGCCGGTCTGGACCTGGCGCCACTCGGTCTTGCCGGTATCGCCGCGGGCGCGGCCGCGCTGCAGCCAGTCCACGCCCGTCTGCAAATCGTCGCCCAGCTGAACTTCGATGATGACGGTCTCGATGAGCACCTGGCTAAGGCGCACGTCCATCGATTCGATAATCGAGTGCAAAGTCGGCATGTCTTCGGTGCGGGCCATGACGACGAGGCCGTTGATGCGCTTGTCGGCGAGAACCGTCACGTTGTCCTTGGAGAGTTCGCCGGCCTTGGAGTCGCCGGCGCGCTGGTTCGCACCGGAATTCGAACGGCTGCTCGACGAGGACGTGTTGCGCGTCAGGTTCGAGCCGGAGCCGGACTTCGAGTTCTGGTTCGCGTTCTGGCGCGAACCGCCCTGCGACTTGGAACTGGCAGAATTGCCGATGAGGTCGTTTATCATGTCCGAGACGTCTTCGGCGTCGGCGTATTTGAGGCGGATTACCTCGACTTTGACGTCCGGGGTCGTCTCGACGTCGAGCTGCTCGATTACCTTGTCGAAGAAGTCCATGTTGGACTTGGAGGTGATGACGACGAGCTTGTTGGAGCGTTCGTCTGCGAGGATGAGAACCTTGCCGCGTATGAGGCCCCTGTCGGCGTCGGAGACGCTCGTGACGAGGGATTCGACGCTCGTCGGGGTCTGAGGCTGGTCGTTGTTGCGTCCCGGCCGGCGCAGGAGGCTGCCGGTCGAGGCGGAGCGGGCGACGGCGTTGGCCTGCGCGTTCTGCTGGGCCTTGCCCGTCTTCTCGAGTTCCTTCTGCGACTCGGTGACAATCGTCTCGAGCGCCGTCTTGATGTCGGGCGCGGAGGCGTTCTTTATCTGGCGCACGAACACGTTCTCGAGCACGGGCGTCGCGATGTCGATGGCGCGGGCGATTTCAAGCATCCTGTTTATGTTCTGGCGCGTGTCGGTGACGAGAATGGAATTGGTGCGCTCGAACACCTGCAGGAGGCCTTCGTTAGACTTGAAGCCTTCCAGCGCCTTCTGCGCCTCGTCCTGCGCCGAGATGTTCTTGAACGGAATCATCATGGAGACGACCTTGCCGGAGTCTTCGCCGTCGGCCTCGGGGTCCATGATGAGCGGGATGCCCTGCTTGCGGGCGTCCTTGCGCGGCACGGCGCGCACGAACTTCTCGCCGTAGTTCTCCATGTGGATGCCGTTCATCTCGAGGACGACCTCGATTGCCTCTATCTGCTCGTCCTTGGTAAGCTTCTGGCCTGGGCGCGATTCGAGCGTGATGGTGGCGCTGGGGACGGAAGGCTCCTTGAGGACGGTTCTATCGACGAGCTTGCCGTAGACTTCGAGGACCATTTCGACGGGTGCGTCCTTGAAATTGAGGTCGCTGGCGGTGGCGGAAGCGGCGTCGTCTGCGGCGTCTGGATTGTCCGGGTCTGTGGAAGAAGCGGGGG
>CAMZET010000140.1 GCA_947305825.1 uncultured Verrucomicrobiota bacterium | reverse complement strand
CAGAAATGGCGATTGACACTTCGGCCATGAACGCGATGGTCGGTTCCGCCCGCGCCGAGGGTGTGGAGCGTTTCGCCGCGATGGAGCCGCCGGCCCCCGGCGAGGCCGGCTCCGGCGGCGCATCCATCAAAATCAAGCCCTGGTCGCCAGACGCCAAATACGTCAAGGACGTCGCCGCCGCCGCCGACCCATACCGCGAATACCTCCGCCTCAAGAAGGAATTCGGCTCTTCGCCTGCGTTCTTCATGGATGTCGCGACTTGGTTCTTCCGCAACGCCAAAAACGCAGCAGACCGCGCCATCGCCCGCCGTATCCTCTCCAACATGGCCGAGTTCAAGCTCGACGACGCCGCGATATGGCGTTCAATGGGCTGGCGCCTGCGCGAAGTCGGCGAATACGCCGCAGCCGTGCGCTGCTTCCGCCACGCGCTCGCCAAACGCGCCGAGGAAGGCCAGAGCCGCCGCGACCTCGCGCTCGTCCTCGCCGAGCAAGGCAAGGCTGCGAAAGACCCCGCCGCGCTCTCCGAAGCGCTCGCGCTCCTGCGCGAGGCCGCCTTCGCCGACTTCCCGCGCCGCAGCGCCAGACGCTCCAACGACCTCCAGGTCGCCATCGTCTCGCTCGAGGAACTAAACGCCCTCGCCGCCTGGTGCCAGGCCGCCGGCGTCGACGCCCGTATCCCGCAGCTCGACCCGGCTTTCAGACGCGACTTGCCCCTCAAAATACGTATCGTCCTCTCCTGGGACGCCGACGAGACGGACATCGACATCCACGTCCTCGAACCCGACGGCGAGGAGGCCTACTACGGCCACCGCCGCACCTCTACCGGCGGCTTCGTCGGCGAGGACGTCACGACCGGCTACGGCCCGGAGGAATACCTGCGCAAGGAAGGCGTCGGCAAGTTCAAGGTTCTCGCCAACTACTTCGCGTCGCACCAGACGGCGCTCACCGGCGCCGTGACGGCCACGGCCACCGTCTACACCGACTGGGGCACCGCGGCCGAACAGATGAAAATCCTGACGCTCCGCCTCGACAAGCCGAAGGACAAGTATCTCGTCGGCGAAGTGGAGGTGGAAGGGCGATGACGCGGGCGCGGCGCGAGCGGGAATACCCCGGCTTCATCGACATCCACGTGCATTTCCGTGACCCCGGCATGCCGGAGGCGGAGACGCGCGCGAGCGGAGCGGCTGCTGCTGCGGCGGCGGGCTTCGCCGCTGTCGTTACCATGCCGAACACGACGCCGCCGGGCGACAACGCCGCCTGGATACGCGAACAGCGCGAGGACCGCTCGCTGCGCGTGGAAATCGTGCCGAGCGCGTGCATAACGAAAGGGCGCCTCGGCCGCGAGGTGGCGGATTTGGAGGCCTTGAAGGCGGCGGGCGCGGCGTTCTTCACCGACGACGGCTCCTACGTCGCCGACACGCGCGTGATGGAGGAAGCGATGCGCCGCGCCGCCGCCATCGACATGGCCGTCTGCGACCACGCCGTCGACCCGGCGCTCCAGCGCGGCGGTGTAATCCGCGACTGCGCCCTCGCAAGGCGTCTCGGCCTCCCGGTCATCCCGCCGGAAGCCGAGACCGCCGCCATAAGGCGCGACATTTCGCTGTGCCGGGCGACAGGCTGCCGCCTCCACGTCCAGCACATCTCCACCGCCGCCGGCGTCGAGCTCGTCCGCGACGCACAGCGCGAGGGACTCCCGGTCACCGCCGAAGTCACCCCCCACCATCTCCTCTTCTCGTGCGACGAACTCGTCGCCGACGATGCCAACTTCAAGATGGCCCCGCCGCTTGGAAACGACGAAGACCGCGCCGAACTGCGCAAGGCCGTCAAGGACGGCGTGCTCATGTTCGCGACCGACCACGCCCCGCATCCCGCCCGCACGAAAGACAAGGGCTTCGCAGCGAGCGCGAACGGCATCATCGGCATCGAGGCCGCCATTCCCGTCACATACGCCGTTATGGTGCGCGAAGAGGGGATGGCGGAGGAAGCGTGGGCGAGGGCCTGGCACGAAATGCCGCTGAAGGTAATCGGCGAAACGGGGAACGCCTGGCGCCCGTCGCGCAAGACCGTCGTCGCCACAGACGCCGAATTGCGCGAAATCGACGTCGCCCGCTTCCATTCCATAGCCCGAAATTCCCCCTACGGCGGCTTCAAGTACGACACATACGGCAAGGAGCAAACGATATGAATCCTGCATATTTCGATGCTGCGGCGGAGTATCTGCCCGACTTCTGTTTCGACGCGCCGCCCGATTTAGGCGTCATCCTCGGCAGCGGTTGGGGAGACGCGCTCGCGTGCGACGACATTCTCCTGCGCGTCCCGTATTCGGAGCTGCCCGGGCTCGGCGGCACGACCGTCGAGGGGCATTCCGGCGAGTTCCTGCTGTTCGAGCGCGGCGGCAAGAGGGTGGCGGCGTGGTGCGGCCGCCGCCACTGGTACGAGGGCGCCGGCTGGGAACCGGTAGTCTTCCCCATCGAAATACTGCGCCGCATGGGCTGCCGCAACCTCCTGCTCACCAACGCTTCCGGCGGCATCAACCCCGCCCTCAGGCCGGGCGACCTCGTCGTCATACGCGACCACATCAATCTCACGCAGGCCAACCCCCTCGTCGGCGCCCACTACCAGGACTGGGGCCCGCGCTTCCCTGACATGTCCGAAGTCTACTGGCTCCATTTCGCCGAAATCCTCCACGCCATCGCCAACCGCCGCGCATTGCGGGCGATGGACGGCGTGTACGCCTACACGACCGGGCCTTGCTACGAGACGCCGGCTGAAATACTCGCGTACAAGGCGATGGGCGCAGACGTCGTGGGCATGAGTACCGTGCCGGAAGCGACGTTCGCCAACGCTTGTGGGATGCGCGTGGCGGGCGTGTCGTTCGTTGCCAACCTCGCCGCCGGCATCGCTCGCCGCGCCTTGGCGCACGAGGACGTCGTGGCCGCTGCCGCCGCCGCAAAGCCAGTCATGGCCGCCCTCATCGACGACTTCATCTCCCTCGTCTGAATACAGCGTCCGCGCCATGGACAAAAAATACGTCGGCCGTCTGGCGCCAAGTCCCACGGGCGCTCTGCATCTGGGGAACGTGAGGACTTTCATGATTGCCTACCTGCGTGCGCGTTCGCTTGGCGGGCGTCTCCTCATGCGCATAGAAGACCTGGATCATCCGCATGTGAAACCGTGGGCCGCGCGCGCCCTAATCGACGACCTGCGCTTCCTCGGTTTCGAGTGGGACTTCGAATACGTGCAGTCGCGGCGCCTCGGCCACTACGCGGCCGCGTTGGAGCGCATCCGCGACCTCGTCTATCCGTGCGTCTGTTCGCGGCGCGACGTCGAGGCGGCGCAAAGCGCCCCGCACGCCGGCGACCAGCTCTACTACGGTGGACGCTGCCGCGGCCGCTTCGAGAGCTGGGACGACGCCGCTCGCGCCATTGCTCCGCGCTCGCCGTGCTGGCGCTTCTTCGTCCCGCAGGGAACCACCGCCTTCTTCGTCGACCGTTTCGCGGGGGACTTCGCAATGGACGTCTCGCGCACCCTTGGCGACTTCCCCATCTCCCGCGACAGGCACGGCGCCGGCTACACCCTCGCCGTCGTCGTCGACGACGCCGAAATGGGCGTCACTGAAGTCGTGCGCGGCGACGACCTCCTCGCCGCCACCCCGGCGCAGATGGTTTTGCAGAAGGCCCTCGGCTACCGCACCCCGAAATACTGCCACGTCCCGCTCGTCGTCGGCCCAGACGGTCGCCGCCTCGCCAAGCGCCACGGCGACACAAGAATCTCCACTCTCCGCGCACAGGGCTGGAGCGCCGCCAGAATCGTCGGCTTCCTCGCCGCTTCCTGCGGCTGGGCCGAACCAGACGAGGAAATTTCGCTCCAAAATCTCCTCCCGCGCTTCTCTCTCGACACCATCCCGCGCGCGCCTTTCACCATCTGACGTCCTCCATGCGCAATCTGGCGTCCTCCATGCGCCGCAGCCGAACTATGATGCAAGATATAAATCGTGAGTTCAAATGTCGATGCTGCGGGGCGTGCTGCCGCATCAAAAACGGAATCGTCCGCGTGTCGGAGGCGGAGATTGCCCGCATTGCCGCCTTTCTCGGCATGAGCGAGGGCGATTTCATCGAGCGTGAGACGGAAATCGCGCCCGACCGCAGGAGCCTCATCCTCAAAAGCCTGCCCGACGGATCGTGCGCATATCTTTCTTCTGACAACCTCTGCCGCATCAATCCCGTCAAGCCCGACAAGTGCCGCACGTTCCCGTTTGAGTGGACAAACGCAGACTCCGCACAGATATGTCCGGGCTTGCGGTGAACCGAAGGTCGTTTCGGAATTCCCCTTGCCCATAATCCGCCGGGGACATTGGCAGCGGTCGCGGCAGAGTTTTGCCGCGCAGTGCCACTAGGCAATGCGTCTAGTGCCACCAAACAATGCGTCTAGTGCCACCAAGCAATGCGTCTAGTGCCAC
>CAMZET010000139.1 GCA_947305825.1 uncultured Verrucomicrobiota bacterium | reverse complement strand
CGCGCCGACTTTTAGTCTATTCACTGTTGACGGCAACGCCGGAAAAGTGTATAATTTCCCAATGTGAAAAAAGACGCAAATGAAGTCAAGTACCGCCGCATACTCCTGAAGCTGTCTGGAGAGGTGCTCGGAAACAAGGAAACGGGCGAGTGCATCGACCCGGAGAGGCTTGCATTCATGGCCTCTCGCGTGAAAAACGTGTACAATCTCGGCGTGGAGGTCGGGATAGTGCTTGGCGGAGGCAACATCTTCCGCGGGCTCACAGGTGCGGGCAAGGGCGTGAACCGCGTGACGGGAGACTCGATGGGAATGCTCGCCACTATAATCAACGCGCTTGCGATGATGAACGCGCTCGAGGCAATCGGGGTGCCGACGCGGGTCATGACCGCCGTCGCGGTTCCCGGATGCGCAGAGCCCTTCATCCAGCGCAAGGCGCTGCGGCACTTCGAGAAGGGGCGCGTCGTGATTTTCGCCGGCGGCACCGGCAACCCGTACTTCTCCACCGACTCCGCCGCCGCGCTGCGCGCCAGCGAAATCGGCGCACAGGTCCTGCTCAAGGCCACGAAGGTCGACGGCGTCTACACCGCCGACCCGAAAAAAGACAAAACCGCCACCAAATACGACTCCCTGCGCTACGAAACCGCCCTGGAAAAACACTTGAAAGTGATGGATTCTGCGGCTTTCGCGCTCTGCATGGAGAACGAGATTCCCATCGTAGTGTTCGACTTCTTCGACAGCGACGCTCTCGAGCGCGTCGTGCGCGGCGAGCAAGTGGGAACGCTGGTGAACTAGCCGGCGCAGGAGCAACAGCATTTCAACCGAAAATCAAACAGGCACTTCAACAATGAACACAGTAGCAGAAGTATTGAACGACGCGACATCCAAGATTCAGAAGAGCTTCGAGGCTCTGAAGGGGCAGTTCGCCGGTCTGCGCACGGGCAAGGCAAACCCGGCGATGGTGGACTCCATCAAGGTGGAGTACTACGGCACGCCCATGCCAATCAAGAATCTCGGGACGATTTCGACGCCGGAGCCGCGCCAGATAAAGATCACGCCGTTCGACCCGACGGTGCTCGCCGAGATGAACAAGGCGATTCTGGCGGCGAACCTGGGCGTGACGCCGCAGTCCGACGGCAAAGTGCTGCGCATCACGGTGCCGGAGCTAAACGAACAGCGCCGCAAGGAAATAGTGAAGCTCGCCAAGACCCAGGCGGAAGCCCAGAAGGTGGCGATGCGCAACGTGCGCCGCGACGCCAACGACGCCGCGAAAAAGCTCGAGAAGGACAAGAAGATTTCCGAGGACGACCTCAAGGGCGCTTTGGAGAAAATCCAGAAGGCCACCGACGACGGCATCGCGAAAATCGACGCCGAACTCAAGGCCAAGGAAGCGGAAATCATGGCGGTGTAGTCCGCGCAGGATTTGCGATTTGCGGGAATTTAAAAGGAGGAAGGAGCGATGTCGAACGAAACGCTTAGTCCAATCAGCGCGGCGAAACCGCCTGTTGCAAACCCGATAACGCCGGCCGGCGGCGAGAGGGCTTCGACGCTGAAGCTCAAGCCCGTCATACGCAAGCCCGGCACCGGCGGGCCTTCGCCGCTCAACGTGCCGCTGAAGCCTGTGGTGCGTCCCGGCGGCGCGACGGCGACGCCAGCCGCTCCTGCGGAACCGGCCGTGGGCATCGCGCACTCCGCGCCCGCCGCATCCACCGCGCCGGCCGCGCCCAAGGCAATGGACCAGCTCAAGAGCGTCACGCAGAAACTCAAAGACGTGACGCAGGAGATTCCGCAGCAGGCGATTTTGCGGCGCACCGGGATTATCGCCGAGCAGGCGCTGACCGAGGCGCAAAAGCAGGCGTCCAAAGCGCGCACAGCGCGCATTTCCCTGGCGGACGCGATTGGCGCCGCACCCGTGAAAAACGAGGCCGCGCCGATGAAGACCATTCGCATCAAGCGGCCGCTCGACCTGCCAGGTTCCCCGGCGTCGAAGCCGACGGCGACTGCGGTTGCCGCGCCCGCGCCCAAGCCGGCGGCAGTTGCCGCGCCCGCGCCCGCCGAGCCGGAAAAGAAAGCAGAGGCGGCGCCGACCATAACGCAGCGCAAGACGCTGAAAATCGCCCGCCCCGGCGCCGCTCGGGCGCCTATCGCCAAACCAGGCGCTAAAAAGCCCGATGCCGCAGGCGATGCCGCGCCGACTGCGCAAGGAGGCGAAGTGGCTGACATACCGGACATTCCAGACATGCCGGCCGTCGCCGCGCTCCCGCCGGCAGGCCCCGCCGGCGAAAAGGACGTCCCCGCTTTTGTGAACATTCTCTCGATAATCGTGCAGGTCGCCGCCTGCGGCGTCATGGGAATGCTCGCCTATATGCTTTACCAGACCTCTTCGGTCTCCCCCTTCTGAGGCATCCGCAACAGTGAGGCTGCCGAAGACAACGGCATTTCAAGCGCTTCGTCCGTCCATAGTACGGGCGACGGCGCTTGAAGTCATATGCGACCCGCTGGCGCTGCTGGTCATGCTTTCGTCGCTTCTGATGGCAACGCTCGCGCCGGCTCTCCACTACCACCAATTCGGCGAGCCCTCGCGCATGGCGCGGGAAGCGGGTCTTTCCGCGCTGCTCATGGGCGGAATCGCGTTTGCGGTGTTTCCGACGAAGGCGACGATGCGGCGCGAAATCGAGTCTGGCACTCTTCAGATGGCGCTGGCGCATTCGGTCAGCCGGTGGGGATTCCTGCTGTCGAAGATGGCCGGCGTGTCGCTTGCGTATCTGGTGTTTTTCGGGGCGCTGGCCGGGAACATGGCGACCGGAGTGCGCGGTGCGGAACTTGGCGCGGCTGCCGCCGCCGGCGACATCGCCCGCATTTGGGGCCCGAGCCTCGCCATCCAGGTCGCGACGCTGGTCTTCCCGCTTGCCGCCGCCGCCGCATTGAACCGCTTCGCCGGCTGGCGCTTCGTCAAAACCGCCTCGCTGCTGACTCTGGCCTGCGCCCTAGCCGGCGCGGGATACCGTTTGAATCCGAACGAGGCCGCCAGGCACCTCGTCGCCGCCGCGTTGCTCGTCACGCCTACGCTCTTCTTCGCCGCTTTCGCTCTCGCCGCCTCCGTGCGCCTCGCCTCCAACGCCGCCACGTCGCTGACGCTGCTGGCCGTCGCCGTCTCGCTCCCTTTCCTCGGCTCCTACTACCTTCCGCGTGCCCTCGAGTGCGGCGGCGCCGTGCCTCTCGCCTACGCCGCCATCGCCACCGCCGCCGCCATCCCCTTCATCGCCGCAGCACTCCTCTCCGCCAAATGGCTTTTCGAATCGACAGACATCCTTTAGCGCACCCAACACCACCATGAACGACAGCGATTTGAACAAATACGGCTCCACGAAGGAAATAGTGACGCTAAAAGGCGTCTGCAAAACCTTCCGGGATTTCTGGCTGCGGGAGACCGTAAAAGCCGTGGACGCGCTCGACCTGTCCATCGGTCGCGGCGAAGTGTTCGGTCTGCTGGGTCCGAACGGCAGCGGGAAATCCACGACAATCAAGATGATTCTCGGTCTTCTGGCGCCGTCTGCCGGCGAAGTGCGGCTGTTCGCCTTGCCGCCGTCCGACCGCCGCGCACGCGAACGCCTCGGCTACCTGCCGGAACTGAGCTACCTGCACCCCTTCCTGACCGCACGCGAAACGCTCTCCTACTATGGCGGGCTCTCCTCTCTGGACCGCCGCACCAAGCGCAAGCGCATAGACGAACTGCTTGAAATGATTGGTCTGCAGGACGTGGCGGACCGTCCCGTGGGCGGCTTCTCGAAAGGCATGGCGCGCAGGGTGGCGCTCGCCTCGTCGCTCATCGGACGCCCGGAACTGCTAGTGCTCGACGAACCGACGAGCGGTCTCGACCCCATTTCCACCGATGAAGTAAAGACGCTTGTAAAGACGCTGGCCAAAAGCGGCATGACGATATTGATGACGTCGCATCTGCTGGCGGACGCGGAGGACGTCTGCGACCGCTTTGCCATACTTAATCACGGGCGAAGCGTCGCCGGAGGGCGCGTATCGGAAATCGGCACGTCGCTCGGCGAATATTTCCTCGCCAAGGTAGGCGAAAAGCGCGACTTCAAGATAGCGGAGTTCCTGACCGAAAGATGAAAAGCATAATCGCACTGGAGCTGCGGCGGCTGTGGCGGACGCGGACGGCCTGGATGCTAATGGCGGCATCGTTGGCGTGGCTGGCGCTTGTTCCGCATCTTGTGAGGAGCGACGGGACAGCCGCCGGCGCGCGAGAACTGCTCGTCAAGTATTCGCTGGGAGGGGTATTCGCGCTGTGCGCGGTGTCGCTGTCGGCATCCGGCGCCGCGTCGCTTGCCAACGAGCGCGAGTCGAAACGCCTGTCGCTCGCCCGCGTCAGACCGGTGTCGCGCATCTCGCTGGCCCTCGGCCGCACCGTCGCGCTGACGGCGCTAGGAGCCGCCGCGCTCGCGCTCGCCGCCGCCGCCGTCGCCGCCAGGACCG
>CAMZET010000138.1 GCA_947305825.1 uncultured Verrucomicrobiota bacterium | reverse complement strand
ACATCTGGTTCTCATCCAGGCAAGAGGAGTTCGACTCTCCTAGGGGCTGCCAATCAGGACGCGAGGCATGGAGGTGCGTTCCACATGAAGGCGGCAAGGTGAAACGTTTCTTTCGATATGTGCTGACGGCGGTGCGGATTGTGCTCGCCGTTGTCGTTCTTTTCGCGGTCAGTCTTGTGTTCCGCGAGCAGGAGCTGCCGAAATCGTGGGTGGAGGCTTTGGCTGAAAGGCTGTCCGGGGAGGCGGTGTTTTTCCGCTGCGACGGAGCGAGCATAGGGTTCCGGCGCGGGCTTTCGGTAAACGGCATTGAGGCGTACGAACAGCGCGGCGAGGGCGGCATCGAGAAGATGGCGAGCGTGCGATCGCTGTCGCTGAACCCCCTGAAGCACGAGCTCCGCGTCACCGGCCTTCGCTACCGGCGGCTTCCGGAGTCGTACTACATGCCCGGCTTCGAGGAGCGTAGCGCACCGCTCGAGGCCAATCTGCCCGACCTCCCGGAAATGCGCCTCGTGCTCGACGACGTGGACGTGCTGGGGATAAACGCCGAGAGGGTGTCGGCGCAGCTTTGCGTCCGCCGCAACCTGATTGCGCTCGACGAAATCCATCTCGAATGGCCTGGCGGCAACCGCCACATGGCGCTGGACGGGTTCTTCCGGCTGGACTTCGCGGAGCAGCGCGCCCACGGCGAGGTGCGCGGCCTGGCGACGCAGCCGCACATCCGCCCGCTCCTCGTCGCGCTAGACGTGCCGTCCGCCTTCCCCTATTTCGACGCTTTCACGGAAGTTCCCGCGCCAGTCACCTCCTACGGCGAGTTCGACGTGAACCTCATCAACAACGATTTCCACATGCGCCTGGATTTGCGGCCGGAGCTGGGCAAATACAATGCCGTCCCGATGTCGCGCGCGCAGGGCGTTCTCGACCTGAGCACGCAGATTCGCGACACCAACTGCTTCGTGCGCCTCAAGGTCGAGCTGCCTATGGCGCTGGACACGAAGGGCCGCCAGCTCTACGGCTCGCTCGGCGTGAATCTCACCAACGAATTCGTGCGCGTGGACTTCAACGCCGTGAGCAAACTGGCGTTCAACGACATAATGCGCATCGTCGACGTGATTGAGCCGGAGACGCTGGCGCTTCTGGTGGACTGCGAGACGGCGCCGGAAATAACGGCAATCGGCCACATAGGCACGTGCGCCGAGGACAGCGGCTGGAACGCCCTCGCCGGCAGCGGCCGACTCTGGAGAGGCTCCATCATGGATTTCAAGGTCCGCAACCTCTCCTTCGACTACGAGTTCGACCGCGAGACGCTCTCCTTCCAAAACGTGAGGGCCACGGGAAAGTGCGGCGGCGACGTCCAGGGCGAGGCCAAAATCTTCATGCCCGGCTTCGACGAGGACAAGATGTCGTTCGCGATACATTTCGACCACAAGGGCGGCATGCTCGACGAGCTGGCGGACATTTTCGGCGTGGATTTGGCCGGGCGCGACGGGAAGCTGGACGCGAGCGTGCAGCTGGAAGGGGCCATCGGCACGAACGTGCTTTCGACCCTGAACGGCTCCGGGAGCATCAACGTGCGCGACGGGCATCTGCTGCAGATGAAACTTTTCGCCGGTCTTACCGAGCAGCTGGCGGACTGGGTCCCCGGAGTGGGCTACATAGTGAACCAGTCGCAGGCGTCGGCGGATTTCACGGTGTCCAACGGCGTGTTCCGCACGGAGAACTTCTTCATCGAAGGAGGGCTCGTCTCAATTAAAGGATGGGGGACGTACGACGCGGCCGGCGACGAACTGGACATGACGGTGAGGGTGCAGTTCCTCCGCAACGAGTCTCTCCTGGGCACGATTGTGCATCCCGTGACGTGGCCGTTCACGAAGCTTCTGCTGGAATTCCGGGCTACGGGGTCTATCGACGACCCGAAATGGCAGTACATAAGCGTGCTGGACAGAATATTCTAGAGTTGAAACAGACAAAGATAAGGCAAAGGCAAGACAAAGGAGCGACATGGCGGAAAAGAAGGCTGTGGTGTTTGATTTCGGCGGAGTGATGACGGCGACGACGGAGCCGGTGCTGGTGCGCGATGCGCTGCGCGAACTCGGGGTCGGCTGGGAGGTGGCGCAGCGCGGCTACGCCCGCTACCGTCACGCCTACGACGCCGGGGACATAACGCTGGCGGAACTTTACGAGCGCACGTGGCGCGACGGCGGCGTGACGCTCTCGGAGGCGGATTTCCGCCGCGTCCTCGAATGCGACCGCGCGTCGTGGCTGCGCCGCAACCCGAGGACGCTCGATTGGATGCGCGCTCTCAAGGCGGAGGGGCGGCGCATCGGCATTCTGACGAACATGGCCCCGGACTTCGCGCCGCTCTTCCTCGAGCATTACGCCGAATACGTGGAGCTGGCGGACGCGATGGTGATTTCCGGCCTCGTGCGAATGCACAAGCCGCAGCCGCAGATATACGCGCTTCTCCGCGAGCGCATCGGTCTGGAGGCGTCGCGCCTCGTGTTCGTCGACGACGTGGAGGAGAACTGCGAGGCCGCCCGCCGCGCCGGCTGGAACGCTATCCGTTTCACCTCGAACGAGCAGGTCGAACGGGACCTCGCCGCCCTGGAGCGGTAGTTTCGGCGGACGCGGGCGAATTGTGGTATACTATTCCACCAAATAGAGACATGGCCGCCGCGCACCGGCGGCCGCAGACAACAAAAGGAGACGATTTCAACGATGGAAACGATGGACGCAGAAACGACTATGGTGTCCGACCAGATAAAAAAAGGCAAGGAGCGCGCGCCGCACCGCAGCCTCCTGTTCGCGACCGGCATGAAGCGCGAAGACCTGTCCAAGCCGTTCATAGGCATCTGCAATTCCTACGAAAGCTTCGTGCCCGGTCACTGCCATTTGAACGCGGTCGGCGAATTCCTTAAAGAGTGCATCGCGGAGGCCGGCGGCGTGCCGATGGAGTTCAACACGATAGCCGTGTGCGACGGCATCGCAATGGCGCATCCAGGCATGAAATATTCGCTGCCGAGCCGCGAGCTGATTGCGGACTCCGTGGAGACGATCGCGCGCGCCCACTGCTTCGACGCGATGATATGCGTGCCGAACTGCGACAAAATCGTGCCCGGCATGCTTCTCGGCGCCCTGCGCGTGAACATACCGACGATTTTCGCGTCCGGCGGGCCGATGGCTCCTGGCAAGAACCCGCTCACCGGCGGCGACTCCGACTTGAACTCCGTCTTCGAGGGCGTAGGCGCCGAGAACGCCGGACGCATTACACCGGCCGACCTCGAAAAAATCGAAGAGACGTCGTGCCCCGGCTGCGGCTCGTGCTCCGGCATGTTCACGGCCAACTCCATGAACTGCCTCTACGAGGCGCTGGGGCTCGCCCTCCCCGGCAACGGTTCCATCCTCGCCACCGACCCGCGCCGCCGCGAACTCTGGCGAGAGGCGGCGTTCCGCATCGTCGAAATGGCCAAGACCGGCGGCCCGCGGCCGCGCGACCTCGTCACGAGCGATTCGCTCGACAACGCCCTCGCGCTCGACATGGCTATGGGCGGCTCCACCAACACCGTCCTCCATACGCTGGCTATCGCCCGCGAGGCAGATGTCGATTTCTCGCTCGAGCGCATGAATGAAATCTCCGCCCGCACTCCGTACGTGTGCAAACTAGCGCCGTCCGGACACTACCACGTCTCGGATCTCGACCGCGCCGGCGGCGTCATGGCGATATTGCGCCGCCTGCCGCCGCAGCTGCTCCACCTCGACGCCCCGACCGTCTCCGGACGGACGCTCGGCGAGCAAATCGCCCAGGCCGAAATCAAGGACGACGACGTAATCCGTCCTCTTGCAAACGCCTATTCGCAGGATGGCGGGCTGGCCGTCCTCTGGGGGAACCTGGCGGAGAAAGGGAGCGTCGTGAAGAAAGGCGGCGTAGCGCCGTCGATGATGAAGTTCACCGGGCGGGCGATTTGCTTCGACTCGCAGGAAGAGGCGTGCGAGGGGATATTGGGCGGCAAGGTCAAGCCGGGCCATGTCGTCGTCATACGCTACGAGGGCCCGAAAGGCGGGCCGGGAATGCAGGAGATGCTCGCGCCGACTTCGTATATCATCGGCGCCGGCCTTGGCGAATGCGTCGCTCTCGTCACGGACGGGCGCTTCTCCGGCGCCACGCACGGCGCCTGCGTCGGCCACGTGTCGCCCGAGGCGGCCGAGGGCGGCTTGATTGGCCTATTGCGCGACGGCGACGAAATCACCATAGACATCCCCGCGCGCTCCATCAGCGCCGCGCTCGCCGACGACGAAATCGCCCGCCGCCGCGCCGCCCTCCCGCCCTGGCGACCGCGTTTGCGCTCCGGCTGGCTCGAACGCTATTCCAGGCTCGTCGGCAACGCTTCCACCGGTGCAAGCCTCAAGAATTAATGGTATAATATCATTTCACCCTAACCAGGGCCTGTAGCTCATCTGGACAGAGCAGCTGCCTTCTAAGCAGCGGGTAGTGGGTTCGAGTCCCGCCAGGCCCGCCA
>CAMZET010000137.1 GCA_947305825.1 uncultured Verrucomicrobiota bacterium | reverse complement strand
TCCGCACGCGAGTCAATCAACGTGCCGTCCATGTCGAAGTAGCATGCGTTCATCGCTCGCGCCTCATTTCTTTTCGGACGCAATCGGGAACGAGCCGAGCCTGCGCACGGTGCCGGTGCCTATGAAGCGAGAACCTATGACCATGCCGGAGACCGTCACGGTGTCCGCCTTGATGCGCGTGCCGTTCAAGTAGGAGAGCTTGAACGAGCCCTTGACGGCGCCGGAGGAGGCGGTATACGTCAAGCGGAGGGCGGCGAGGTTGGCCGGGGTCTGCCGGGCGGCGTTGTATTTCACGTACGGCACGCCGGAAGCGGCGGCAATCGAGCCAACCTTCCTGGCGACTACCCACTTCCTGGCGCCGGCGGCGACCGTGATTATGTAGTCGCCCGCCGGCGTCGCGGCATACCCGTCGACTTCCGTCAGATAGTCGCGCCACTTGGGCACGTCGAACGAGAGCGCGTGCGTCCCCGCCGCCAGGTTGGCCCGGACCCCGGCCGTCTCGAACGTCCACCCGGAAACGGCAAGACCAGTCACCCCGACTTCGCCGTCCGCGTCTATCCACATCACGAACCCGAATCCCTTGCGCGGATGCGAAACGGGAACGGCGAACACGCCGTCTTCGCCCAGGACACCCTGCACCGAGAACGTGGCGCGCGTACCGTCCGCCAACATCCCGACCACCTTGGCCTTGCCCTTCTTCGCGACCGTCACGGAGAAGAGGTTGTAGGCCCCGGCCGAGTCGAGGAAGGCGCACGTCCAGGCTCCTTGCGGCATTTCGTTCACCAAAGCCTTTTCGGCGGCGACCTTGGCCTTCGCGAAATCTTTGGACGCCTCCACCTCCAGACCCTCGAACGTGCCGGCGAGGCCGAGGTTGCCGTAGACGATGCCGTATTCGTCGGTCGGGTTGCCGCCTGGCGCCACCGTCGTGCGGAGCGTGCGCTTCTTGCCGGAAAGCGGCGTGTAGGTTATCGTGACGCGCGAAGTCGCCCCGGCGCGGCGCACCGCGCCCGTCTTCACCGTCAAAAGCCCCTTGATGGCGCCTGTCGACGCATCCTTCAGCCAGCCGTTGTACGTCGCGGCCGTCGCGCTCGTGAACTCGCCCAGGACTGCCGTGCCCGACGGGAATAGCTCCGGCTCCGGCTCTGGTTCCGGTTCAGGGTTCACCGGCTCCGGATTGACTGGTTCCGGATTCACCGGTTCAGGATTGACAGGCTCAGGGTTCACCGGCTCCGGATTGACAGGCTCAGGGTTAACTGGTTCCGGGTTCACCGGCTCGTCCGGCGGGACTGGCTCTTCCGGCTCGTTCTCCAGCCATACCGCATAGAGGGCGATAGCACCGCCATCCTTCGCCGTCAAGTTCGAGACCTCTTCGCCGTCGCCGTAGACGATGTCGCCGTTCGGGCTCAAGGCCCATCCGGCGAATGTCCAGCCTGCACGGGCGAATGCATTGGAGGAAAGCTCCTGCGCTTCGCCATAGACGAACGCCTGCGCCGTCATCGTTCCGGATCCGCCGTTGGCCGCAAACAAAACCTCATAAGAGTGCGGCGTCCATATCGCGTAGAGCGTGACATTTCCGGCGAGGTTCGAGATGACCGCGCCATCCTCGTATTCGGCTTCAGCGGCGTCCGCGTTCGTCGCCCAGCCGGCGAAGGACCAGCCCGGACGGACGAATTGCACAGCCTGGAGTTCAATGGCATCTCCCGGTGCGAGCGCGTTCGATTCCATTTCTCCGGCCGCACCCTCGCCGCCGTCATAGGCGATTTCGAACGCTTCCGTCTTCCAGACCGCGTACAGGACAAGCGCCCCCGACTGCGAGACGAGGTTTGTGACGCTCTCGCCAGGCTCGAACTCCGGCTCGGTCGCGCCAGCGAAGCGCGCCAAGCCGGCAAGAGCGTAGCCGGTGCGCATGAAGGCGTCCGAGCCCGGCATTGTCTGCTCCTCGCCCCAGACGAATTCAAGCGCTGCCGCTTCGCCCACGCCCCCGTTCGCATCGAACGAAACCGTCGTCCGGCGGGCGCTCCAGACGGCATCGAGCGACACGGTCGCTCCCTCCGCCGCCGTCAAGTTCGACACTACCGCACCGTCCGCGAACGCGACAGCTCCATTGCCGTTCGTCGCCCAGCCGCAGAACGCATAGCCATCGCGGGAGAATGCGCACTCCGGCAGCGTGAACTCTTCGCCGTATTCAAGCGCAAGTGCGTCCATCTCGCCGTCGCCGCCATTCGGCTCGAACCGGACCTCGTATGCGTTCGGCGCCCAGACCGCATGGAGCGTCACCGTCTCGCCGTCGGCGCTCGCGAGATTCGCGACCGTCTCGCCGTCGGCGTAAAGCGACTCACCGCCGGGGATCGCCGCCCAGCCGGCGAACGAATGCCCGACGTGCGTGAAGCAGTTGGTCGAAAGCGGCTGCGCCTCGCCGTAGACGAACCCCTGCGCCGGCATTGCCCCCGCGCCGCCGTTCGCGGCAAACTCGACTGAGTAGGCGACCGGCCTCCACTGCGCCACGAGCGAAACCGAGCCCGACGCATCCGCCGTCAGATTCGATACCGCCGCGCCGTCGGCGAACTCTTCGCCATCCTCCGTCTTCCATCCGGCAAACACGTAGCCGGCGCGCACAAAGGCGTTTGTCGCCAGCGCCGCCGCTTCTCCGTAGCCAAGCGTCGCCGGCTCCATTTCGCCCGCACCGCCAGAACCCGCGAAATAGCAGACAGCGTATTCGTTCGGCGTCCACTGCGCCGCGAGCGTGACGGTCGCGTCCGGCTCGTCCGTCAAATCGGCGACGAGCGCGCCATCGGCGAGTATGCTCCCGTCCGGGGCGAGCCATCCGGCGAAGGAATGCCCGGCGTACGAGAAACCGCACGCGGGGAGTTCCGCGCTGCGCCCGTACGCGAGCTCGAGCGCATCCATATCGCCCTCGCCGCCGTTCGCCGCGAACGCGACCGCGTAGACGTTCCTCTCCCAGACCGCAGAGAGCGTCACGGCGGAAACTGCCGCGCCGTCCGCCAGATTCTCGACTTCGGCGGCGTCGGCGTATGCCGTACCATCCACCGCACGCCATCCGGCGAAGCGGAAGCCCGTGCGGACGAAGCGGTTGGACGCGAGGCTCTGCGGCTCGTCGTATTCGAACTGCTGCTCCGGCATGTCGCCGATGCCGCCAGCCGGATTGAAGATGACGCTGTATGCGTTCGGCGTCCAGAGCGAGGAAAGGGCGAGGCCGTCCGGCGGGAGAGTCACGGCGTCTCCGGGTTTGTATTCGGCGCCGGAGGGGTCGGCCCATCCCGCGAAGGTATAGCCCTTGCGAACGAAACCCGCTTCCGGGAGCGTGACGGTGGCGCCGGCGGCGGCGGAAATCGCGGTCGTGGAGCCGGCGGCGGCGCCGTCCGGCGAGGAGAACGAGACCTCCGCCATCGTGGAGCGCCAGACTGCGTATAGCGTCACTGTTTCGCCGTCGGCGACCGAGAGGTTGCGGACGGCAGCCATGTCGGCGTATGCTACGTCGCCGCCCGGGGCAAGCGCCCAGCCGGCGAACGCCGCCCCGGCAAGCGAGAAAGTGTTGGGCGGCAGTTCGACCGTCTCGCCATACTCGGCGGAGACGTCCGGCATCGAGCCTTCTGCGTCGCCCGTGCCCGCGTCGAAACGTATGGCATACGAATTGGGGCGCCAGGCCGCATACAGGGTGGCCTGCGAACACGGCGCGACAAGCAGGGAATTCATGTCGTCGCCCGGCTGGACAGCAGGTGCGCCGCCGGAGGAGAGCGCCCAGCCGGCGAACGTCCAGCCCGCCCTCGCGAACACGCATTCCGGCGCTTCCGGCGCCTGCCCGTATTCAAACGACGCCGCCGCCATCGCCCCAAGCCCGCCGTTCGGCTGGAATGCGACCACGCCCCAGTCCGTGTCATCCCAAATCGCCTGGAGCGTCACGACCGCACCATCCTCGCTCGCCAGGTTCGACACGGTAGCTCCGTCTTCGTAGGTTTCCCCGGTGGCGGCGTCCAGCCAATTCGCGAAGCGCGCCTTGCCGTTCGTGAAGATGCAGCGCGGCAACGTCACCTGCGAATCGTATTCAGCAGCAAGTGTAGACATGAAGCCGTCTCCCTCGCCGGGCTCGAAGCGGATTTCATACGCATTCGGCGACCAGACGGCCCAGAGGCCGACCTCCGTGCCGCCGACTCCCGTAAGCGCGGAGACTTCCGCTCCGCCCGCATATGCCGCCGCGGCAGTCGCCGACGTCGCCCACCCGGCAAACGTCCAGCCCGTACGCGCCTCCGGCGTCCCCAACGCCACCGTCTCGCCCGCCGCCGCCGCGACGCGGTTCGTCTCGCATCCATCGACATAGACAAGCTCGTACTCGCAGACCCATTGCGCCGTGAGAACCACCGTCGCGCCAGCCTCCGTAGTCAAATTGGAAACAGTCGCGCAGTCGGCGAAAGCCCGCCCGTCCGCCGCCTTCCAACCGGCAAACGCCCAGCCTGTCTTGTAGAAACCGTTCGCCGGAAGCACCGTCTCCTCGCCGTATTCCAAATCGAGA
>CAMZET010000136.1 GCA_947305825.1 uncultured Verrucomicrobiota bacterium | reverse complement strand
CTACTTGTTGAACCCCTTGTGGTTCATGAACTCCCAGATGCGGCCGAGCCAGGTGTAGCTGCCCGTGCCCGGCGCGGCCTTGGCCTGGAAGCAGTGCCCGCGGCGGCAGAGCGTGTGCAGGTCGCCCGCGACGCCCATCGCGCGCATCTTCTCCCACGCCTTCACGGAGTTCATCGCGGCCCAGCCGTCCGAGTCGCCGTGGATGAAGAGCGTCGGGCACGTGGCGGAATCGAACGCGAACTCGGGGACGGGCACCGCGGAGTCGTCGTTGCCGCCCGTCGCGTTCTCCCGGTCGACGCCGTCGGTGAGCGAGTAGGCGGGATAGATCGCGACGCCCCACTGCACGTTGCACGGGACCTTGTCGATGTCGTCGACCGGCTCGTAGGCGGGGGTCTGCGAGCTAGTGACGCCCAGGAGCGTGAGGTGACCGCCGGCGGACGAGCCCATGATGCCGATCCGGTCCGGGTCGAGTCCCTTCGACGCGGCCTCCGAGCGGACCAGGCGGATGCAGCGCTGCAGGTCCTGCCAGGCCGTGACGTGCTTCGCGAGGCCCTTCGGGCGCGGCGTGCGGTACTTCATCGTCACGACCGCCATGCCCTTCTCGTTGAGGAACCGCCGCGCCGGCGCGACCTCGAAGCCGCCCACGTCGTTGAACTGGTACGCGCCGCCGGAGTAGACGATCTGGATCGCCCGGGTCGTCAGGTTGGAGGGGATGTACCACTCGAGGTACGGGACGCACTGGAAGTTCTGGAAGTCGGGCGTCTTCCCCCCCGGCCAGAGGTTCTCCCGGGCGTACTTGGCCGGGTCGTGGAAGTCCGCCGGGTAGCGGGCCATCAGCGACTCCTCGTGCGGGAGCGGCCCCAGGAACCAGCCCAGCTGCCGGAGGAACTCCATCGCGCGGTCGAACCAGTTGTCGTAGGCGCAGGCCTTGTCGCCCCGGCCGTCCCGGCCCCAGAAGCCGTGCGGCCTGTCGGCGAAGAGGTGCAGCTCGGCCGGGATCCGCCGCTTGCGCAGCTCGCGGTAGACCTGCGTCGAGGCGAGCGGCGAATACGGGTCGGCGCTGCCGTGGAACATGCACATGGGGGCGGTCTTCTTGTCGAACTGGAAGACGGGGTCGAGCTTCGCGCCCTCGCCGCCACGCGCGTTCGCGACCCCAAGCCCGTCGTCGAGCGCGTAGCCGATCGCGCCAGTGATCGCCCAGTTGAGGTGGCAGGGAATGTCGTCGATCTTGTCGACCTTTTCGTAGGCGGGCGTCAGTGCGCTCGTCGCGAGGAGCGTCGCAAGGTGGGAGCCGGCGGACATCGAGATCGTGCCGATCCGATCGGCGTGAAACCCGCGCTTCACCGCCTGCGAGCGGACGAGCCGCACCGCGCGCTGCCCGTCCTCCCACGCGCTCTGGTAGAACGGGAGGCCCTTCGGGCGCGGCGTGCGGTAGACGAGGTTCACGCACTGGAAGCCGGCCGCGGTGAACTTCTTCCCCCACATGTCCACAAGCCCGACGTCGCAGCAGTTTTTGTAGGCGCCGCCCGAGATCAGGATCATGCAGCAGCCGTTCGGCTTCTCGGGCGCGGGAAGCCAGTCGATGTAGGGTGCGGCATTGTCCCCTTTCTCGTTTGTCATTTTGGCGACCTGATGCGGCTGGGCGTCGGGCATCTTGCCCTCCGGCCAGAGGTTCTCGCGCTCGGCGGACGCGGTAAGCGCCGCGAAAAGGAACGGTATGAGAATTCGCTTCATTCTATTCCGCCTCCTCCAAACGGAAATTGCGGAAGGCAAGGCCGGAGTGCTCGGCCGGCATCATCTGGAACTGCACGGCGATCGAGATGATCTTGCGGAAATGCTCCGGGACAGTCCCCTTGTCGATGCCGATCCAGACGGTCTCCCATGTCTCGGGGTCGTTGTCGGCGCGATAGGCCCAGCCGCCGCGCTTGTGCATCGGAACACGCCAGCCGCCGAAGGCGAGCTTGCCGTTCTCGTCGCGCCCGTTGAGCTTCAGCTGCGGCGTCGCGTGGTCGTGGTAGTTTCCGTCCGCGTCCGGGAGGCGGTTCATCTCGAAATAGAGGCGCGTGTACTTCCCGGGCTCGACAGGGATGCCCTCGGCAAGATCGGCGTTCCCGCAGCACCAGCTCCCGGCCGTCTCGTCAAGCGCCACGTTCCAAGTCCTTGTGGCCTCGTCGTAGCTCGCATGGACGCCCTTCCCGCCGCCGGTGTGGCCGAACTTCGGGAACTCCACCACCTTTGGCTCCGGCTTCTGCACGGTAATCGCCGCAACGTAAGACGTCGTGCCGCGCCGCGGCGCAATCTCGACGGACGCAATCTTCTTCTCGGGCTTCGGGTTCGGCCACTGACGGATCATGTACTTGTGTCCTTCGCCGTCCTTCCAGCCGACAACTTCCTGCCCGCTCTTCGCGTCCACTTCTACGGATGTCTTGTCATCGTAGACAACGCGGTAGACGGGCGCGGCAGTATGTGCGAAGTAGAGGAATGCCGCGCGCGAATCGACTGCAATCCCCTTCACGGGCTTCTCGACCTTGATAACGTCCTTAAACTGGTTCTGGTCGAAACGGATGAAGTCGAAGCGCATGCCACGCCAGTCGGTCACGCCCCACGGAATCTTGAAATCCGGGTTCTGGACGTTGGCAAATTCGTTGAGCCGCACGAAGACCATGCGGTTCGGATCGACGTCGAAAACGGGCTGGCGAGCCGCGCGCTCCGCTTTCTCGCGGGCGATTTCCGCCTTGCCGAGCTCAAGCGCCTTCTCGGCAGTAAGCCCCTGATCCCACACGACATCCGACGAGCGCGGATATTTCGCAAGGACATCGGAAACATCGCCGTACACGTAGAAATGCGAGCCGCCCGAAAGAACGAGCGTGTAGTAGCCGTCCGCATCGGGCTTGAGCGGCTGGCGATGGGAGACGAGATTGCGGACACGCGGATCCGCGCCGGCGACCGACTTGTCGTCGGGACGCGTGAAGAGGCGCACAAGTATCGGCTTCTTCGCGCCACCAGGAAGAGGCGCGGGCTTAAAGCGCACGACCGGCAGCGTCGGCGCACGCGAAGTGATCATGTACGCGTCAAGTTTGCCGCGGCGGGCTGGCGTCACTTCGATCGAGGCCGCGGCGCTTCCGTCGTCCTTGATCGCGTCCAGCATTTCGCAGCACGGCTTCACGCCCTTCTTCGCGGCCGCCGCGAGAACGGCGGAAACCATTTCAGCCGTCGGCACCTTCTCCTTGAACTCGACGAGCGAACCGCCCTTCGCAGCCCATTCGTCGATGCGGCTGCGCGTGACGGGATCCATCGCCGCAATTCCGGCAAACGTCAGCACATCGTAGCGGTTGAGGCGGTCCGTCTCGTTGATCTGCGGCTCGAAGATGACGTCTATCGGGAGATGCGCGTATTCAAGCGCCTGCACGAGCGCGTCGAAAAGACGATGGTTGCCGCCGCCGTTCGCGAACGCGTGGCGCTCGTTCGTCTGCGAGAAAAGAACGGCCACCTTGCGCGGAACGCCGCGGTCGCGCGGCGTGAAGAACTCGTTCACGTCCTGTATCTCGCGCTTGGCGAGGCGTATTCCGAGCAGCTGGTCGGTGTTGACCTTGTAGGGGCAAAGGAAGTTATAGGCGCTCACTTTGCCGACTTTTTTTAGCGACTCCTCGGGCCACATCCGCCAGAACTTCGCGCCCTTCCACTTGCCCTCGGTCTCGACGACTTCGTGCACCACACGCCAATCGCTCGGACGGCGCGACCACTTGAACATGTAGCTGACGTTGTAGCCGCGCTGGTACTGGTCGAGGAAGCTCTGGCGGATCGAGTTCGTGGAGCAGCCGACGTACATCTCGCTGTCGACGATCGGCTTCCCGTCCGCAAGCGCCCTCAGAAGATGCGCCTCGACCGCCCCGCCGTGCCCGCCCGTCGGCGCGCACACGACGCCGAGCGGCTTGTTAGCCGTATAGAGGTCGATGCCGCGCGTACGCATGGTAGTCGGCTGGAAGCACGCGAGCGCGTTCGGGTCGACCCTCCTAATCGCCTCCTGGCCCTCGGCCAAGAGAGATGCGAACTTCTCCTCTATCGCCTTGATACGGTCCGCGCCCTTGAGCGACTGGTCGACACGTCCCTCCTCGGAGCACGCCGGCTCGTTGAGGAGCTCGTAGCACCACGGCTTCCAGCCAATCTCGCGCGTGAGGCGCGCGCCTTCCTCCCACATCGTGAGCCACACCTTGCGTCCTTCATCCGTCAAGATGGAATACGGCATAAAGTGATGTCCGCCCGGTGCGCGCGCCTTCTCGTCGCACGAAAGGCACCCGTGGCCCCAGTTCGCCGCCGTGAAGTCCACGTAGACGGGAAGAGTGCTCGCGATCGCCGCCGCATACTTCTTGTCGTCGCGTCTGCGCATGCGCTGTTTTGGGTTCAGTTTCAGCATCCACTCCATCGGCGCCTCGTAGCCAATGCCGTCGAGCCCGAGCCGCTGCAGGTTGTCGTAGCCAGGCATCTCCTGGTAGAGCCACTTCAGCTCAGGAACGTACCCGGGCGTGTCCTCGTTGCACTCGAGTTCCGTCG
>CAMZET010000135.1 GCA_947305825.1 uncultured Verrucomicrobiota bacterium | reverse complement strand
CGCAGGACTCATAAGCCTAAGGTCAAGGGTTCGATCCCCTTTCTCGCCACCAATTCCGGCATATATTCCCTGAAGAACTTTTCCATAGCCATTTGGCATATGGCGATGTTCTGCTTGAATTGTTCCGGGGTGGCGCCGTTGCCCCTGACGTCGGAGACGCACTTGAACGAATGGAACGGGACTTGCGCCCTCTGGCAGAGCTGGGCGATTGCGGCGCACTCCATGTCGCGCACGGTGCAGCCGCAGGAACGGATGAGTTCGTAGTCGGCGTCGGAGTCGTTGAACCTGTCGCCCGTGGCGCAGACGCCTGGCGAGGGCGGCAGCAGAGCGGACGGAGGCGGCGCGGCGAGCGGTATGTACTGGGAGTCGGCGCCGTCGAGGGTGCCGACGGGAGTGCCGTTGAGCTGCGAGAGATCGAAATCGTACTGGACGGCTGCGGAAATCCAGGAGATGTCGCCGACCTTCATGTCTGGCAGGAGTCCGCCGGCGAAACCTGCGTTGACGATGCGCGTGGCGCCCATGGACAGGGCGAGCGAGGTGGCGGCAGCAGCGTTTACCTTGCCGACGCCGCATGTCACGAGGAGCGCCGGCGAGCCGCAGACCTCCCCCTTCACGACGCGGAAGCCCGCTGTTTCGGTCTCGGCGCATTTTTCGAAGAGCGGTGCGATGCATTTTGTTTCGCTTTCCATAGCGATTACGAAACCTATCAGTGCGAGTGCGCTGGAGTTCATATGGCAGTCTCCTTGGAGTTTGTTGTCGAGTTTGCGGGAGTCGCCTTTTGGCGACGGTTCAAAACGGTTCAAAGCGAGACGAGCGGGCCGCGGCCTGGCGCGGTGCGGATGCCTGCGGCGGCGGCGAGGACGAGGCCGTAGTTGGCGATAGGCACGCCGGCCTCGCGGGCGATGGCGACTCGCCGCAGCACTTCGCGGCGCGTTAGCATGCAGCCGCCGCACTGCACCACGAGACGGCAGCCGGCTTTCCGCAGCGCCGCCGCATCCTCGGGGAAGCCCTGCCCCGAGACGAACGAAAAATCGAGCGACGCGCCGGACAGGCGCGCGAGCGCCTTTGGAAGCTTCACCGTCCCGATGTCGTTGCACTGGCGACGGTGTGTGCAACCCTCGGCTATCAGCACGCTGTCGCCGTCGCGGAGCGAGAAAACGGCCTCGACGCCGCGCGAGAACTCGTCCAAATCGCCCTTCTGGCGGGCGAAGAGTATCGAGAATGAGGTGAGAGGCGGCGGCGCGGAGAGTGCGCCTGGAGATGCGTCTCGCGCCGCGCCGAGGAGTGTGTCGCGGACGGCGGCGAAGGCCTGGGAGTCGGTGACGACGAGGGAAACGGGGCCGCGCGCGAGGCAAGAGCGCAACTGCGCCGGCTGGCACACGCTCGCCGTCGCCCCCGCGTCCAGGCATTCGCGGATGAGCTGCACCTGCGGAAGTATGAGCCGTCCCTTCGGCGCCGCGCCGTCTATCGGGCAGACGCACACGACCGAGTCCCCTTCGTGCACCAGGCCGTCGAGAAGCGGCGGCGGCGCGTCTGAAAGGCGCAAGTGCGCTACCCGCGCCTTGAAGGCCTCGACGCTCTCGGAGCGGCGGTATTCTAGCGCCGGGACGCCGCGCCGGGAGCATTCCGCGAAGAACTCGGCGCGCCGCCGCGCCTCCTCGCCCGCCAGAGCCGCTCCCTCCGCCTCCGTCGCCACCCACACCGCGACATCGCACGTCGAAAGCACCGCCAGGCTGCGCCGCACTCGCTGCGCGCCGAGCTCGCCGCCATCGTCGTCGAGTCCTGCCGTGTCCGTGACGACGCACGGCCCGAGCGGCAGTATCTCCATCGATTTGGAAACAGGGTCGGTGGTCGTCCCGGCGACGTCGCTGACGATTGCGACGTCCTGCCCCGTGAAAGCATTGACGAGGGTGGACTTGCCGGCGTTTCTGAGGCCGAAGAAGGCGATGTGCGTCCTGGCGCCACGCGGCGTCTCGTTCAGCCCGGCCATGTCAGACCCCCTCCGGCGCGACTTGGGCGGCCTGGGCGGCCTGGGCGGCGGCGTTCATTTTCCGCTCCAGCGCGGAGGTGGAATAGCCCTCCAGGCGCGGCAGCGTCACCGCGCGCCCTCCGCAGGACTCCACGAAACGCGCCTCCGGCCAATCCTTGAGCGCGTAGCCCTCCTTGGCGATTACGTCCGGGCGCAGCGCCTCGACGACGTGCATGGCGGTCGCATCGCCGAAAATCGTGACGGCATCCACGTCCTCCAAAGCGGCGAGGACGGCGGAGCGCGTTTTCTCGTCCTGTATCGGGCGCGTGGGCCCTTTGAGCCTGCGCACCGAAGAGTCGGAATTGACGGCGACCACGAGTCTGTCGCAATGTTCCTTGGCGCGGGCGAGCGAAAAAAGGTGGCCTGAATGCAGGCAGTCGAAACAGCCGTTTGTGAAGCCGACGGCCAGGCCCTCGGACTGCCAGCGGCGCACGTGCGCTGCGAGTTCGCCCAGCGGCATGATTTTTCCGGCGCCGGAAGAACGCGAAAGCAGCTCCTGCGGGGAAACGGTGGACGTGCCGACCTTGCCGACGACAATGCCGGCGGCCGCGTTCGCAAGCGCCATCGCCTCGTCCATCGCCGCCCCCGCCGCCAGAGCCGCCGCAAGCGCCGCTATCGTCGTGTCGCCAGCGCCCGAGACGTCGTAGACCTCGCGGCACTCGGTCGGCAGGTAGATGGTGTCCGAGCCGTCGCCGGGCACGAATACCATGCCGCGCTCGCTGAGGGTGACGAGGGCGTTTTCTATGCCGGATGCTTTCAGTAGCGAGCGGGCGGCATCGACGACGCATTCGATGAAGCCCGGCGCCGCAGGGTCGAGACGCCGTCCGCTCGCAAGTTCGAGTTCCTTGCGGTTCGGCTTGACGAGCGAGGCGCCGGTGTAGCGGGCGTAGTCAGCGCCCTTGGGGTCCACGAGCATCTTCACGCCCTTCTCTTTGCAGAGCGCTGCGAGGCGCGAAAGGAGCGACGGCGTAAGAAAGCCCTTGGCGTAGTCGGATGCCACGACGAGCGAGGCTCCGGCGTCAAGGGCGGCCGCTACGGCGGCCAGCGCCGCCGCCTCGTCGGCAGCGTCGAGCGCGGCGACCTCCTCCCGGTCCAGTCGCAGCAGGTGGCTGTGCTTGCTCACGAAGCGCGTCTTGAGCGTCGTGGGCACTCCAGGCGAATGCACGAGCGTATAATCCGCGCCGAGCGACCGCAGCATTTGCTCGATGCGCTCTCGCGCCGGGTCGGCGCCGGCGCGGGAGACGACGCACGCGCCCGCGCCGAGCGCCGCCAGGTTCGCCGCCACGTTCCCCACGCCGCCGAGGACTTCGCGCTCCGACGTCCACTTCAGCACCGGCACCGGCGCCTCGGGTGAAATGCGCTCCACGTCGCCATAGACGAAGCGGTCGAGCATCATGTCGCCGACGCACACAATTTTCAGGCCGTGAAAGGCCGCGAGCATTTCTCTCGTAGTCATGCAATCCCCTCTGTCGCGGCGGCGATGACGCGCTCCGCCGGTATGTCCTCGATTCTTTCGCCGACGAGATTTGTGACGTTCGGCTCGTATTCTGCGGCGCGCGAGGCGTCGTAGGCGGTGAAGAGCATTACTGTTCTGGCGCCGGAGATGCGCGCCATGTGCGTAGGGCCGGTGTCGTTGCCGACGACGACGGCGGCACGGCGCGCGAGCTGCGGAATGTCCTCGAGCGCGCTCTTGCCCATGAAGTCCACGGCGAACGGGTTGGCGTCGGCAATGGCGGAAATTTCGGCCGCTTCGGCGCGCGTGCCCATCACGACGGATTTGACGCCCTTCTCGCCGAGCGCCAGAGAGAGTGCGCGGAATCTTTCCGGCGGCCAGCGTTTCTGCGGGTTGGCGGCAGAGCAGCCGGGTATCAGCAGGGCGTAGCGCTCCGGCAGCAGCGCGAAATGCTCGCCCTTCGCACGGCAGAACGAGAGGTCCGGCTTCGGGAAAGCGAACTCAAGGCGCGAAACACGCGCGAACGCCGGCGTGAACGGGATTTTCGCGGGCGTGGAATAGACCTCGAAGCCCCATTTGCGCGCGCGCGCCCACTTCATCGGGTAGCGCGTCGCGAACACGGCGAGAGGCCGGTAGCGCCAAAGCGTGCGGTTGCTGCCTTGAAGGTCGTAGACCGCATCCCAGCGGCGCGAGGCGAGCAGCCGCACTATCGTGCGCCACCACGCGCCGGGGCTGTAGCCGCGCTCGTCGAACTCTATCGCGTCGAAAAATCCCGTCGCCTCCGCCAGCGAGCCGAGAAAACGCTGCGTCAGCAGCGTCATGCGCGCCGCCGGATGCATCGAGCGCACCGCCGCCATCCTCGCCGTCGCCTTCGCGAAATCGCCTAGCGCCCCGTGCTTTATCACGAGTATCTCTTCTTGTTTGCCTGCTTCCATTTCCCCATATTATAACATATATTCGCCACGGCGGCTTGGAGGAAGGCAGGGCATGTCATGTGTAGCATACTCTGCGTCCTTAGCGTCTCTACGGTAAATTCCATGGTTTTGCAATTGCCTCAATCGTTTGAGTTGTATCAATGAATCAACGAATCCTTATCCCCTCAAT
>CAMZET010000134.1 GCA_947305825.1 uncultured Verrucomicrobiota bacterium | reverse complement strand
CGGCGGCGGCACGTCGACGCGTCCGAGCCGCGTCACTTTCGCGTTCGCGTAGCCGATGCGCTCGAGGGCGGCGACGATTTGCACGGGCGTGTCGGCGTCGATTTCCGCCGGAACGCCCTCCGCCCAGTTGTAGACGACTTCGACGATTTCGATGCCGCGCGATTTGGCCGCCTCCAGCGTTGCAATCGTGTGGCTTATCGAGCCGAGGACGCCGTTCGCGACGAGGATGGTGCGCCAGCCTTCGCGGGCGACGAAATCCGCTACCGTCATCGTGTCGGTCAGTGGCACGAGCAGCCCGCCGACCCCTTCGACGATGACGAGCTCTCGCTTCTGTGCGCATTTGCGCACTGCGGCGGATATTGCGTCGAGGTCGACAGTGCGGCCCTCAAGCTGCGCGGCTAGAAGCGGAGAAGAAGGGTATGCGAAGATTTGCGGCGCGGTGAGGCCGGCAACGTCCTCCGGGAAGCGGCCGACGCCCATAATTCTGCGGTGCAGTGCGAGGTCTTCCGAGAAACCTGTGTTGCCGGTCTGCACCAGTTTCATGGTTATGGCGTCGCGTCCGGCGGCGAGTGCGCGGCGGGCCAGGACGCCAGTCGCGACGGATTTTCCGACACCGGTGCCGATGCCGCTTACAAACAGGATTTCCCCCATCGCGCTATTCCTCGAACGCGCTGCCGTCCGGAGCCGAAACCGGCGCTTGGCCGTCATCCTCGTCCACGATGGCGACGTTGGACGGTGCGGCGCGGCTGGCCAGTTCGGGGAAATACATCGCTTCGGCGGAGACGCCCGGCAGCATGAACGCTCCGGCCGTCACCGCCCGCACCTGGTAGCGCACTTCGACCTTCTCGCCGGCTTCAAGATGGAATCGCTTGGAGAAGGCGAGGAAGCGGTCGTCGCGAAGGTCTGTGCGCATCAGCCAGTCGGGCAGCGGCTGAGCTTCGGACGCGGCGGTTACTGGCTCGAAACCGCCGCCCAGCAGGTCTTCTATCACGAGGTCGGAGTAGTCGCGGGACTCCGCCGAGGTGAGAGTGATAACGGCGTTGAGAAGGTCGCCGCGCGAGACGTGCGCCAAATCCGCCGGCGCGCCTTCCGCCGTCAGGAACTTGCGCTCGACCGAGAAGACGGTGGACATCTTGCCCTTGTAGGTCTTCGCGTCTGGCAGTTCGAGGCGTCTCCAGGAGAGGAAAGCGTCGGCGGTTCCAGCGTTGGTGAAGCGCGTCGCGCCGTCTGGCGATTTCTCGCGGCGCACGTCGGCAGCCGCCGCCGGCTCCGAAGTGAGCCTGACGCCCTGGCGGCGGAAATATTCGCCGAGCGCGAGAAGGGCGTGGGCGTTCTCTTCGGTGGTCAGCCAGGCGCCGGAATCGTGCTCGGCGCGCTTGGCTTCGAGCCACTGGACGTATTTTTCGGCGCGCGGGTCAGCGGGGTCGAGGTCGAGGAGCACCGGCAGGGCGAACGCCGTTTCCTTCGCGGACTGCGGCGACGCCCCGTCGTAGTATGCCAGCAGTTCCTTCGCGCGCGGCACGTCGGCCATCGCCGCGAACGCTCCCGCAAGACGGGCGCGCGATATGCCGTCGAGCCTGGCCCGCTCGTCGTACAGGCGCAGCATGCGGTCTTTTTCGGGCTTGCCGGCGAGAGCGAGCACGTGGCAGGCGTAGGCCGACGTGGACGAATTCGTGGACATCGCGAACTTGGCGAGGTAGCGCAGCGCGGTGTCGGTTTGCGTCGAGATGCCGGAAGCGACGAGGAAGTGTGCGGCGTAGATTGAGACTTCATCGTCCCATGGAGCGTAGTTGCAGTCTGGCCACATGACGAAGTTGTTTTTGCGCATCATGGATTCGATCCTGAGGACGGCGGCGCGGAGAAAGGGAGTGTGTGCCGGGTCTTGCGAGGAGACGAGCGGGAAAGCGCGCGAGGCGGTCTGCTCCAGACAACCGTGAGGATAGTCGGCGAGCCAGTCGAAAGCGGGTGCGAGAGTCGCGGCGGGCGAAGGAGACGCTTTGAACGACTCGCGTTCGGCCGGCGGGAAGGAGCGCGTTTCGCCTGGACGGAGGACGGTGACGCCGGATTTTTGAATCCACGGAACGCCTGGTCTTACCGGCAGGTGGATTTTGCGCACATGCCGCTCGCCGCAGCCGGAGGAGGAGTAGACGAGTTCTGCTTCGCCAGTCGTGGAGGCTGTCGCCCAGAAGGTCAGGAGTTTGGAGGCGCCCTTGTCGAGATGGAGCGAACCGGCGCAGCTTGGGAGCGCAACAGGACCTGTGGCCGCGACGTCGTAGTCTATTTCGGCAGGTGCGCCGGAATTGTTGGCGATGCTCAACGAGATTTCGAAGGTGTCGCCCGGAGCGGCGAAGCGGGGAGCGTCCGCCTCCATCACCACTTTTGGAGCGATCTTGCGGAGGATGGACGCCGCGCCGGTTGCCGCCGCCGAGCACGCGATTGCCGTCACGCGCACCTCTCCGACGAACTCCGGCAACTCGAAGAACGCCTCGGCGCGGCCGTCTTTCACGGGGATGTTCGCTTTCCAGAGCGCCAGCGGAACGAAGCGGCGGGTCGGCACGGGGCTCACGCGCGAGAGAAGGCTCGAACCGAAACCGCCGCCTGTCTTGACGCCGCTGATTCCCCAGGCATCGTCGCCGACAACCGGCAGCAGACGGTGGTAGAGGTCGTAGAGTGGATGTGCGCCGCTGCGCTTGCGCGCGAAGAAGCCGATTGGGTCCGGGCGCGGCTCGTCGGTGAGGATGTTTATGCCTTCGTCCACGAGCGCGACGAGGACGGTTTCGGCGCCCGGAGCCGAGACGTCGACGGCGACGGTCGCGCCGGAGTCCGCGTTGAAGTCCACCGCAGCGTCGAGCGAGACGTCGATTTCACGTTCTCTCTGGCGGACGGAAAGCGTGGTTTCGCCGTGCGCGCGGACAGCGAGACGCCCCGCCGAAGCCGTCTCGCCCTTGACTACGCAAATCGAGACGTCAATGCTCGGAGCCATGCCGCGTTCCAGAGGCGGCAGCGCGATTTCGCTGGTGGCGTTAGTGAGCGCAACGACCTGCGTGTAGACGACGCTTTCGCGCATCATGGTGAGGAGGGCGGTCCCGGCGAAAGGCGCTTTGACAATCAGGCGCGGCGACTCGCCGGGACGGTAGAACTGCTTGTCTTGCGAAATAGCTACGGCTGTCGGGTCTGACAGCGGCGCTCGCACTTCTTCGTCGCCCCAGCTGCTGAGATAGAACGAGCGCGAGAACGAGACGCCCGTCTCCTGGTCGGTGACGGTCACGCACCAGTCGCCGCTCTCGTATGCGGGAAGTTCCAGGACGCCGGGCTCGCCCGGCGGGACTTCGAAGGGTATCGCGTCTGCGACGACGGTGCGCACCTTTTCAGAGTCCCATGTCGCCCAGCCCTGTGCATTGCGACGGTACGAATACACGGAATCGATGCGTTCGAGTTTGGCGGAGAGGGCTTTCGGCATGGGAAGCGGAGCGCCGTCGCTGGCGACGCAAGCGACTTGGATTGCGAGCGGAGCGCCCTCTGTGCGGCGCATCCACTGCTTCAGGTCGGAACCGATGTAGAACGGATAGAAGTGGAGCGTGGCGGAGGCGCGCGCGGTGGCCGGGCGGCCGCCGTCCTCGAAAGCCGTACCTTCGGCGGTCGCTCGCACGGCCGCGACCGGCAGGCCGCTCGACTCCCACAGCGGCGCGAAAAACTCGTTTGCGCCCTTGTCGTCGAGCCGCCCCTTGCCCAGACGGCGGAAGGAGGGTTTGAGGCCGAGCGACTCGTTGCCGAAGAACCAGCCGTCCCAGCCTGTCGGCGTGAACGCGGCGTCCTCGAAGACGACAGCGCCTTCGCACCTCAAATTCCGCGCCGCGCCGCCGTAGAGATGCTCCGCCGAAAGACGGAAGGAGAAGTTCGTCGGAGCCGCATCGCGTGCCGGCTCCACTTTGACGCGTATTGTCGGCGGCGCGAACTCCTCGATGCGCACTGTCCGCCGCCCGATGCTCCGTCCGTTGTCGCCGGGTGTCGCAAGTTCAAGCCGCCAGACGCCGCCGGGCTGGTCGGCATCAACCCTGAAGCCCTCGTACGCAATCGAACCGAGCGCGTCGGGCATGATGGAGACGGATGCGTAGATTTCGCCGGACGGCTTGAAGAGGCGCGCGACGAGCGGGAATGGTTCCGGAGCCTCGCCGTCGGCATCGCGCACGATTGCGTGGAGGAGAATAGTTTCGCCGTGGCGGTAGATGCCCCTGTCCGTCCATACGAAAGCCTCTGTCTCGCCGCTTTTGAGGAAGCGGGCGTATTCGCCGTCGCCCGAGCCGCTCTTCTCGTCCACGGCCATCGAATCGCGCAGAGCCAGGAAGGTCGAGTCGGCAACCGAGCCGTCTGGCGCGGCAATGGAGGCGACGACCGCGAACGGCTCCGCCGCGCCAACCTTGTCGAGCGTCGCCAGACCGTCCGCACCAGTGACGCCGCGCACGACAACTGCGCCGCCCGTCGAATACGCCGTCACTTCGACGCCGCCTATCGGAAGACCGCTCGTAAGCGACGTCGCCCACGCCAGCAGCTTGCCTTGCGCCTCGCGCACGCTCAAGCCGATGTCGCTTATGCA
>CAMZET010000133.1 GCA_947305825.1 uncultured Verrucomicrobiota bacterium | reverse complement strand
GTCGTGCTGCGCTCCATCGGCGTGAACGTGAACGGCGAGGTGAAGACGCACGACGGCCGCATCGACTTGGTGGTCGACCTGCCGGAAGACGTCTACATCGTGGAGTTCAAGCTTGACCGCCCGGCAGCCGAAGCGATGGAGCAAATCAAGGGCAAGGACTACGCCGGCAAATACGCGCTCTCCGGCAAGCGCCTGACGCTCGTTGCCATCTCCTTCTCCTCGGAGAAACGCACCATCGTCGAAGAACTCGCGGAAGAGGCGTAGGCGGCGCGCGAGCCGGCGGTTCTCAAAGGAGCGGAGCAAAAAGGGGCAAGCGGCATGACGAAATGGATAGCGTGCGGCGCGTTGGCGTTATATGCGGCGATAATCGCTGCGACCTGGGCGATTGGCACGCGGCAGGCGCGCCAGAAGACCGAGGCGCTCCTCGACTTCGCGATGATTGACTTCAACGACACCACAGAGGGCATTGCGAAACTGCTGTCCGACGCCGGCGCGCCGGGCTTCGGCCACGAAGACTTGACCCCGGCGCGGTACAAATGGCTGCTCGACCATTTCTACGACGACTGGCTTGTCGGCGAAAAAGGCTTCTTCCTGTGCGCCAACGAAGAGACGGGGCGGCTCGTGTCGAATCCGGCGCGGCACCGCGACGAGGCGCACACCCTGGCCGAGACGGGATTCGATCTGGCCGCCGTCGAAGCGGAAATCGTCGATGCGCAAGCCGCCGCCCCAAATGCGCCCGCGACGCCGCCAGACAAGCACGGCAGACCCACTTTCCGTACGCGCCTCTTCGGCGAAGTGAGCGACTGCCGCATGGTCGTACGCCACGGCCACCGCATCATCGCCGCCGTGCCAATGTCGGAATTCTACGGCACCCGCACCGCATTCGTCGCCGTGTCCGCCGCCGCTTTCTTCGTCATCCTCGCCATCTTCTCGTATTTCGTGTGGCGCGTCGCCGAGGACACCGCGCAGCTCAAGCGCTACTATGCCGACGAGGACGAGAGGCGCGCCCGCGACATGAAAGTGGCCCGCACAATCCAGCGAGCCGTCCTGCCAAGCGCCTTCCCCGCTTTCCCGGAGCGACCCGAATTCGACCTGGCCGCGCACGTCGCCACTGCCCGCGAGGTCGGCGGCGACTTCTACGACTATTTCATGCTTTCGGCCGAGCACCTCGCGTTCGCCGTGGCGGACGTGTCGGGCAAGGGCGTCCCGGCGGCAATGTTCATGATGGCCGCGCGCGCCGCCCTGCGCAGCGCCGCCAGCCAGGCCCACGACCCCGCCGCCATCCTCGCCCTCGCCAACAGCCGCCTCGCCGAGGACAACGACGCAGAAATGTTCGTCACCGTCTGGCTCGGCATCCTCGACACCGCCACAGGCGAAATCGCATTCGCCAACGCCGGACACAACCCCCCGCTCGTCAGACGCGCCGACGGCACCGTCGAACCAGTCGAAGGCCCGCGCTCCCTCGTCCTCGCCGCCATGCCCGCCACGCGCTACAAGACAGGCCACACGCGACTCGCACCAGGCGACGCGCTGCTCCTCTTCACCGACGGCGTCACCGAAGCCACTGACGCCACAGGCGAATTCTTCGGCGACGAACGCCTCGTCGCCACCCTCGGCTCGTGCGCCTCCAATTCTCCCGCCACGATTTGCAACCAGCTGCGCTTCACGCTCGCCGCTTTCGCCGCCGGCGCCCAACAGGCCGACGACATAACGCTCCTCGCCCTCGAATACCGCCCGCGCTCCCTCGTCCGACACTACCAGGCGACCCACGACGCCCTGCGTCAGGCCGCAGACTTCCTCAACGCCGCACTCGCCGCAGAACGCATCGCCTTCAAGCGACGCAGAGACCTCGCCGTAATCCTCGATGAAATCTCGTCCAACGTCGTGCGCTGCTCCGGTGCAAAATCCTTCTCGCTCGCCATTGCCTTCGGAGACGGAGCCGTGACCATGACGGTTGCCGACGACGGCGAGGAATACGACCCGCTCAAGCGCGGCAACCCCAACACCGCCGCCCCGGCGCAGGAGAGGCAAATCGGCGGCCTCGGCATTTTCCTCGCCCGCCGCCTTTCCTCCTCCATCGCTTACAGGCGCGAGGAAGGACGCAACGTCCTCACTGTCGTCGCGTAGAGTCTCCCGCCGGCGAGAGCGCTCGCAGCATGGCGGCGCAACCCTCCGAGACGTCGCGCCACGTCTGCGAGAAGTCGCGCGTGTACCAAGGGTCCGCGACGTCGCGCGGGTTCTCGGTCCAGTCGAGCAGCAGCGAGAGTTTGCGCTCCGGGTCGCGCGGGAAGAGCCGCTTCAGGTCGTAGCGGTTCTCGCAGTCCATGCCTACAATCAGGTCGAAGTCGCGGTAGTCTTCCGCCGTGGCGAGGCGTGCGGTTTTCCCGTCGCAGGAGATGCCGTGGGCGGCGAGTTCGCGGCGAGCGGGCGGATACACGCCGCTGCCTATTTCGTCGGTATGCAGCGCGGCCGAGGCGATGGCGAAGTCTTTCTCGCGCCCGGCCTTGCGCACGAGGTCTTTCATGCAGAATTCCGCCATCGGGCTGCGGCAGATGTTGCCGTGGCAGACGAACAGGATGCGGACAGGGGCGGTTTTTTTCATGTGAACTCCCGTCGGCTGGCTATTTGGCCAGGTTTTCGATGTGCCGCAGGAAGACGCATATTTCCTCGTCGAGTTCGCGCGCTTCCTCGGCCAGCAGTTTGGTTTTGCCGTCGCGGTATTTGGCCAATTTCGCGAGCAGCGGCTTGGAGAGCGAAAGGCATTTCTTCGCCTCTGCGGCGTTCGCGGGCCTGGTCGCCAGCAGCGCGTCTGTTTCGGCCACGAGGCGGGCGAGGCCGGGGGCGTCCGCCGCCGAGCGCACCGCGCCGGAAGCGACCGCCCAGCGGGCGTCGCTTTTCGCCTGCGGGAACTCCTTTTGCAGCGCATCCATTTCCAGATGTGCGCGAGCGGGCTTGGCGAATGCGAGGCGGACTATGCGCGAGAGGCGCAGCCGCCAGGTGCGCTCCAGCGCGTCGAGCAGCTTGGCGGCCTCCGCGCCGTCCGGACCGCGCAGCTGGCGCCGCAGATAGTTGAACGCCTGTTCGGTCGGCTTCCCGGGCGCGAGCAGCTTCGCAACCGGCGCCAGACACGGCGGCACCGTCGCGTTCCCGAGAAACCTGTCGCCGTACGTCCGTCCTTTCAGCAGCTTCGGCAGAGACTTGCGGAGGTTCTTGTAGCGGTACGCCGAGAACTCCACCTTCCCCGACTCGTCGACGAGATAGTAGTCGTATCTGCCTGGAACCGGCGGCTCGTCCTCGGCGATTGCGAAGCCGGCGTATTGCGGGTAGACGCGAGCGGCGTCGCCGTCCTTCTTGTCTTTCCGGCAGCGCTCCTCGAAAGCGGCGCGCGTGGCGTCTTCGTCCATTACGGAGCCGACGATGGCGAGGGGGTGGTCGGCGAGGGAAACGCTCAGCCTGTGGAGGTTGCGCAATTCCGTATCCTTCAGAGAGGAAAGGGAATAGCGCACGACGAGGACTGGCACGCCGTCCAGGTCGTGAGGCGAAAGAGGCGGGCCACCGAGATGGCGCGCCGCGTCGCCAAGACCGCGCCACCTCTGCATGACGGCGGCCTGGGCCGGCGAGGCCGGCGCAGGCGCGGCAAAAGCGCGCAATGCGGACGCCGAGAACGCCGCCGCCAGCGCTACCGCCGCCGCCAGCGCTATAGAGCCGCGATGCACTCTATTTCCACTTTCACGTCCTTCGGGAGACGGGCCACTTCGACGCACGAGCGCGCCGGCTTCGTCGTGCCGAAAAGCTCTTCGTAGACCTTGTTCAGCGCGGCGAAGTCGTTCATGTCCTTGATGAAGACGGTCGTTTTCACGACGCGCGAGAGCGAAGAGCCGGCCGCCGAAAGAACAGCCGCGAGATTTTCAATCGACTGGCGCGTCTGGTCTTCTATCGTCGCCGCCTCGACGGTCCCGGTGGCGGGATTTATTGGGATCTGCCCGGAGCAGAAGACGAGCGAGCCGGTCTTGACGGCCTGTGAATAGGGGCCGAGCGCCTTTGGCGCGCGGTCGGTCGCGACAACCTCGACGGCTGCCGGTGAAGCGTTCGTGAAGTTTTCCATGCCGCGTATTATAGCAAATCCTGCGAAGGCGCGTCTTGAGCGCGGTTTCCGGAATCTGGGAATTCGATGCGGTGCGGTGTGCGCGGCGCCCTGCCGCCGGCACGTTCCTCCGCCCATTCCTTCAGCGCTGCGCTTATGCGCGCAAGCGTCCGCTCCGTTTCCGCCCCCGCTAGAGCACACTGCCAGACGACGACAAGATTCCACCCGCCGCCGAGCCATGCCTCCTCGTTGCGCCGGTCGCGCTCCACGTTCCTCGCCCATTTCGCCGTCCAGAACTCCACGTTCGTCTTCGGCATCGTGGCATCCTTGCACCCGTGCCGGTGCCAGAAGCAGCCGCGCACGTCGATTATCGCCCTGGCCTTCGGAAGTACGACGTCCGGCTTGCCTGGATAGCGCTTGTCGCAGACGCGGAAACGCCACCCGCAGGCGAAAAGGCGCTTGCGCACGACAATCTCCGGCAGGGTGTCGCGCCCGCGTATTTTCGCCATCAACCGGCTCCGCTGCTCTTTCGTGATTTTGTCCATGCCCGCAT
>CAMZET010000132.1 GCA_947305825.1 uncultured Verrucomicrobiota bacterium | reverse complement strand
ATTGCGCAAAAAGCCCTATTGACGCCATGGCAAAAATATAGTAAAATAGTAGGCAATTTGATTGGCACAGAGTCGGAGCGTAGCGCAGCCTGGTAGCGCGTTTGCTTCGGGAGCAAAAAGTCGAGGGTTCAAATCCCTCCGCTCCGACCATTTATGTGTGCTTTGAGTTATGTGCGCCTTGTGATGCAGCAACTTGAGCGACGTGAGTATGCTGTCGATTGAATGTATTTGCGTCTCATTTGTCGTTTTCGAGCACTATTCTTCCGGTCAGGTTTATTGCCTGTATTTTTACCGCCCTGACGCAGGTTTTTCGCGGAGGCGCTTTGAATTTGGCATATGTTTCAAACCAGCTTCGGCTATTCGCCTATGAGTCCAACTGCCACTACTAATATAGAACTTGGCTTGCCTTTCATGCCATCTTGCTTCGGGTTCGTAGACGCCGCGTTTGCTACTACCAGTTCACGAGGCCGATGAACGAGCCCTGCTCGTCGGTCGGGAGGCGGCCCATCGCCGGATATCGCGAAAAGTCTATGAGCCTGGCGCCGAGCGGGGAATTGTTGATAGGCGGCGGCTGGAGACCGTCGGGCTTGCGGCAGAAACAGGCAATCTTGGCAGCGAACTGCAGTGTCGCGAAATTGTCGGTAGTCTGCAGGCCCAGCAGCGGCACGTCGTAATGCTCGGCCAGAGCGCGCATGAACGGCTCCAGCGAAAGATGCCAGTTGGAAATGTTCACGCACAGTATGCCGTCCGGCTTGAGAAGCTTGAAATAGAGGTCGAACGCTTCCACGGTCGAGAGGTGGTAAGGGAGGTTGTCGCCGGTGAAAGCGTCGACGACAATGACGTCGTAAGGTTCGACGCCGGCGGCGAATTCCGCTTCCAGCCCCTTCCGGGCGTCGCCGAGGATAATAGGACGCCCACGCCGAGACCGGTGATGTTGACGCGCATCGGCTCGCCTTTCCTGTATTTGGGGTGGCCGGATATGGCGTAGCCAGACGCGTTTGGCGTGTAGTACGTGGTGGGCATGCGCTCCTTGCCCGGTATGAGGGCCTGGATGCCGTGGATGGTGGTGCCGTGGACGAATTCGTGGATGCGGCCTTCGCCGGAGGCGGTACGCGCCTTGGCTTCGAGGACTTCGACGGTTCCGAAGAAGCCGCGCGCGCGGTGGACGACCGGGCGCGTCTCGACTTTTGCGCCGAGGCACCACAGCACGACGGCTGCGACGGCGGCGACGCCGCTGGCCGCCAGACACGCCCAGCGGCGCACCGACAGGAAACTGACGAACACCGCCGCACCCGCCGCTGCCAGCGAAATGGGATATTCCGCCACTTGTTTCGTGACGAGCGGGAAAAGGAGAGACGCGAGCGAACCGCCCAATGCGCCGCCTACCGCCTGAAAACCGGCAAAAGCGTGCGCCCTACCATCGGCTGGACGCCAAACACGAGAAACGACCCTAGAAAGATAGTCGCCTTCGCTAGCAGATTGCTGTTCTTCATGTATTCGTTCTCCTGTCCTTCAAAAATCAACACAAACTATCTTGCGGCTTATCTGACGGCGCCGCGGTCCGGAAGCATGTTTTCGCCGAGGAGCGCGAGGGCGGGGTCCGCCGCCTCGTAGCCCTGAATCCAGCCGTTTTCGAAGCCGAAGTCGGCCGCCGCCTCCGCTACGCTCTCGTATTCCTCGCGCGTCACCGTCCTGTCGAGCGGCGGCATGGATTTGGCGAGATAAGCGGGCGTGTACTGCGCCATGAGCGAAACGTGCACGTCCGTAGAGACTTCGGCGGCGAGCCAGGCGAGGTTTTCGATAGCTTCGTCCGCCAGGCCCGGCAGGACGAGGACGCGGCAGACGAGGCTCGCGTTTTGCGCTGCCCAGAGCACGGCGCGGCGCGCCGCCGCCACGTAGCCGAAAGCCGACGAAAGCCTCTGCGCCGTCTCTTCCCGCGAATAGCGCAAATCGAACAGCGCCACGTCGCACAACCCGCGGAACTCTTCCAGCACCTCGACGCGCTCGTAGCCCGACGAATTCCACACGAACGGCAACCGCACGCCTTCGGCGGCGAGCATCGCCGCCGCTTCGCGCACCTGCCTGAGATACGGCGTCGGCGAAACCAGATTCCAGTTCTCCACGCGGTCCTCCAGCGCGAGCGAACGCATGATGGAGGCCAGTTCCCCGACGGTCTTGTCCTGCCCCTGCCCGCGCCATGACCAGGGGGAGTTCTGGCAGTAGACGCATTTCATGGTGCAGCGAGAGAAGAAAATGCAACCGGAGCCGCGCTCGCCCGTAATCGGCGGCTCTTCGCCGAAGTGCGGCCCCCAGCGGAAAAGGCGGACGGCCTCGCCGGCGCCGCAGAAGCCGCGTTCGCCGCCGCCGAACCTGGCCGCGCCGCAACGGCGCGGGCACAGCGAACATCTGTCAGCTTCCGCGCACATTTTCGCATATCGCCGCGACTGCCTTGCGAGCGGTCGCGAACGCCAATGTAAGGTTGTAGCCGCCGGTGGGCCCGTCTATATCCATTACCTCGCCGGCGAAATACAGATGCGGCACGAGACGCGATTCCATCGTCGCCGGGTCTATTTCGTCGGTCGCGACGCCGCCGAGCGTCACGATAGCCTCCTTGAGCGGCCGGGAACGCAGAGCGCCGAAGCGCATCCGCTCCCCGCCGGCCGCCACTTCCAGCTCCCAGTCGCGCAGAGCGTTGTGCATGATGAAGCGCTGCGCGTTGTATATGGCCGCCCCGGAGAGCCCGAAACGCTCGAAATCCACTTCGCCCGCGTAGTCGAAGACCGCCCTCCCGCCGGAATACAGCGTCACGCGGCCGTCCTCGAAGCGCCGCCCGGCCAGCGAAACCACGCGCGCGTCGGAAGTCTCGAGTCCAATCAGGCCGGGACGGTACGGCACGATGCGGTGCCCGAACGCCTTGGCGAATTCCTGCCCGTCGCCGACAGAGCCCGTCTTCGGGTAGCTGACGCCGCCGGTGGCGACAAGCACGTTCTCCGCCTGGAACGAGAAATTGGGAGTCGCGACCGAGAAGCCCTGTTTCAGCGCCACGAGACCGGTGACAGGGCAGTTGGTGAGAATCGGGACGGCGCGCTCGCGGAGAAAGTCGCCGAATGCGTGGACTACGGTGGCCGCCTTGCCGTCCGCCGGGAACATTCTGCCGTCCTGCATTCTGCGGACTCCGACGCCGAGCGAGCGCATCGTCTCGATTACGCGTCGCGGCGGGCAGTCGCGGATGGCTTCGGCGGCGAACGGCGCGGCGGGGCCGAGGTCGGCGAGGAAGCGTTCCGGCGAGACGTCCCTGGTGAAATTGCACCTGCCGTTGGCGGTCATCAGTAGTTTCGCCGCCAGACGCGCCTTGCGCTCGACGAGGAGGCACGGCAGACGGCGTCGCGCCGCCTCCGCCGCCGCGAACAAACCCGCCGCACCGCCGCCGATTATCGCCAGCGGCACTGCCGCTCGCGCTCGTCCAGCGCAAACACCAAATCGCCCGTCGCCTTTTGGGGCGATAGTTGCAGCAGGCTGGACGCCGCGCACTCTTTGCCGATTCATCGAAGACTTCATTTCGCTTATGCCGCATAGTATAGTATAAATCGGGCGAGTGCGCAAGAGGGCATCGCAAAACAGCCAGGGCAAACGGCGGACTTTAGCGCGACGGCCGCAACGTCGGCTGCCTTCGGCACCGCCGGACGGCCAGTTTGCAGACTACAGGATTTTTTGATATAATACAGCCAATCATGTGGAAAAGGCAATCAGGAAGAAACCAACAATGACAATCAAAGCCATACGTCTATTCGAAAACGGCTTCATTTCGCAGCCGTTCGCTTTCGGCGGCGAAGACGGGCGGGAAGCGTTCGACGACCAGCTATTCTACCGAAGCAGCCTGCAGAACTTCGCCATCGAAACGGGAGACGAGACGATTCTCGTCGATACGGGTTTGAACGTCGATGTCGAACTGCCGCCGCACGAATACGGCGCGCCCCTGGACATGGGCGACAAGACCGGCACCTACCTGGAGGCGCTGGCGCGGGCAGGAGTCGACAAGGACAAGGTGACAAAAATCCTCGTGACCCACAAGCACGCCGACCATACCGACGAGCTCCAGCAGTTCCCGGAGGCGGAAATATTCATCGCGCCCGAGGATTCGATTACGCTGATGCCGCGCCTGGCCGGTCTGAAAGTGAACAAATGCCAATTCACCGACGGTCCGTACTACGAGTTCGAGCGTACGCAAATCGTTGCTCCCGGCATCCGCTACATATTCGCGCCCGGCCACACTCGCGGCAACTGCATCGTCGTCGCGGAGAGCGACGGGCTTTTCTACATGCTGGCCGGGGATGTCACGTATTGCGACGCCGCGCTCAAGGCGAACAAGTTCAGCACGGCGACCGACGACAAGAAAGCCGCGCGCGACACGCTCGACCGCGTACGCTCCTTCATCAAGGCGCGCCCGACGGTATATCTCTCGTCGCACTGCCCGGAGGGCTACGAAAGCCTCGCCCTCAAGCGCGTGATGCGCCTGGCGTAATCCATGCGGCTGCGCGGCGGTTTCCGCCGCGCAATTTCAGGACAAAACAAGAGCGGCACGGATTCGAAGACCCGTGCCGCTTTGCTTTTCGCTCTCGCGAAAGGATTACTTGACCTCGACGGTCGCGCCAGCCTTCTTGAGCTGCTCGGCGATCTTCTCG
>CAMZET010000131.1 GCA_947305825.1 uncultured Verrucomicrobiota bacterium | reverse complement strand
GCGCGTCTCGTCCTTGGCTTGCGCGAGCTCCCGGCGCGTCTCGTCCTTGGCTTGCGCGAGTTCCCGGCGCGTCTCTTCCCATATTTCCGTCCTTGCCTGCGCGATGCCGCGAGCGGTCTCGTCCCTGGCGGCGGACTGCGCGTCGGCCAGAGCCTTGTTCTGGCGTTCGAGTTCGGCGATGCGTTCGGCCTGGGCCTTGTTGGCGGCCTCCAGTTGGGCGAGGCGTTCGCCGAACGCGGCCTCCAGACGCTCCATGCGTTCCAGGATGGCGGCGACGTCCGGCCTCGCCGCCGCTTCCGCGACCGCCGTTCCCGCGACCGCCGTTCCCGCGACCGCCGCTTCCGTCGCAGCCGCCTCCGCTTGCACTGAATCCTGTGCCGCGCAGACCGCCACCGCGCCCGCGCACATCATCGCCATCAACTTCTTCTGCATGGTTTGTATTCCGCCTGTTTCCTTGTTTGGCTATTTATTATATCATTAATGCCGCCGCTGCGCTTAAAGACCCTGGCTCTACGCGCTCCAAGGAAATTTGGTATAATACGCCGACCATGCGCAATAAACTATACGGGATAAAGATGAGGTCTTCCCGCGACGGGAAACACGTGTCCGGGGCGGAAAGGATAGTCGGGGAAACGGCGGTGGCGCGCACGGCGTCGGCGCTCGCGCAGCGAGCGTTCCGCCTGGACCCCGACTTCGTGAACATCAAGGTGGAACGGCTCGGGAGCGTGAAGCGTCTTCCGGCGCTGCGCGTCGCCGAAGAAAACGTTGCGACGGCGGAAGGGGGGTGGGAACGAGCCGAACGCATCCTCGCCGCCGCCGGATTTTCGCGCACCAAGGAAATAAGACGGCTCTTCGCCGAGACGTACCCGATGCGCGGTGCCATGCTGCTCGACGCCGACTCGCTCGAACGCCTGGAGCCGGACCGCGAACGCGGCGTCAGGGCGACATGCATGGACTCTTCCCCCTCCCCGTCCGCCGCCGTGAAGAACCACTACTCCGAAGCGCTCGCCCTGGCGACGAAAGTGCTCTCCGCGCCGGGCATCGTGGGCGAAGTGTGCGTCTCCGACGACCCCGGCTACATGACGGGCTACGTTGCCGTCGGCGGCGTCTACCACCGCATAGCGGTCATGAAGGAGCGCGGGGCGGCGCTCGGCGGCAGGATATTCCTGTATCGCGGCCGGCGCGAGGACGCTGCCAAGACTGTATCGTATCTCGAAAGCGAGCCCGTGGTTGTCGAGGGCCTCGCTCCACAGCCGCCGCCGCAACGCGACGCCGGGCGAAACGCCGTCATCGCCGCCGAACTCGACGCTCTGCGCGACGCCGGCCTGTTGCGCCGTGCGCCGACGCCCCGCCCGCCAAGCCCGCCGCAGACGGGCGACGCCTTTCTAGCGGACTTCTCGACGAACGACTACCTCGGACTCTCGCAAGACGCCCGCGTCAGGGAAGCCGCCGTCCGCGCAGCATACGACTATGGCGGCGGCTCCGCCGCATCCAGACTCGTGTCCGGCACGCTCGAAATCCACCGCTCCCTGGAACGCGCTCTCGCTGACTTCAAGCGCACCGACGACGCCATCCTCTTCTCCACCGGCTACATGGCCAACCTCGGCGTCGTCTCCGCTTTGGCCGGCCGCGGCGACGTCGTGCTCTCCGACGAACTCAACCACGCCTCAATCATCGACGGCTGCCGCCTCGGCGGCGCTGAAGTCCAAGTCTACAGGCATCTCGACATGGACGACCTTGAAAGGCGCCTTTCCTTCTGCTCCGCATTCCGCCGCCGCCTAGTCGTGTCGGACGGCGTGTTTTCGATGGACGGCGACATGCTGGACTTGCCGCGCTTCGTCGAAATCTGCCGCCGCTACGACGCTTTTTCGATGGTCGACGAGGCGCATTCTATCGGCGTCATCGGGCGCACGGGGCGAGGGCTCGCCGAACTGCACGGCGTGCTCGATTCTCCGGAAGCGAAGCCCGACCTGATGATGGGGACGCTCTCGAAGGCGCTCGGTTCGCAAGGCGGCTACGTGGCGGCTTCGCGTCTGCTCGTGGAATTCCTGCGGCAGCGCGCGCGTCCGTACATGTTCTCGACGGCGCCGTGCCCGGCCGCCGCCGCCGCCGCTCTCGCCGCACTCGCCATCCTCGAAGAAGAACCTTGGCGCGTCGCGGAACTCACGGCGAAGACGGCGATGTTCCGCCGCCTTTTGGCCGCCTCGGAATCAGCCGCCTCCGCCGTCGCCGAAACGCCGCCGCCCGGTTCGCTGACCGCCATCGTACCCATCCCGATAGGCGGCGAGAAAGCCGCTCTCGACGCTTCCGCCGCTCTCGCGCTCCAGGGCTTCCGCATCCCGGCGATACGCTACCCTACGGTCCCGTTGGGCGCCGCCAGACTCCGCGCCGCCGTTTCCGCGCCCATCGCGCCGGACGCCATCGCCGCCGCTCCCTCCTCCTTCCGCGGCGTCCACCGCCATTGTTCATTTTCATAAGTTCTGACAACGACAAACGCGACAAGCGCGACTCCGCAATATTTGATATACTGTCAGCACATATGCAAGCAGAAGCTACAAAAAAAGAAGCAATGGAAACGGCGTCCGCCGCAACGTCGGACACGGCGTCCGGCACGGCGACGAAAGTCGGGCGTCCGCTGCCGCTGTGGCCAGCCTGGCTGCTCGCCGCCGCCGCCACCGTCGCCGCCGTCGCCATCGCCTCGCTCTTCCCGCTAATCGGCACGGACACCCTCTGCCGCTACGCGCCAATGGCCGAGGCTTTCGCCGCCGGAGAATGGAACGAAGCGTTCCATCCGCGATTCTGCGTCGGAATGCCGACGGTCGCCGGTCTCGCGCGCCTGGCCACCGGGCTCGACGGGCTTTCCGCATGCGCTGCCGCCGCCGCTCTCGCCTGGGGCCTCGGCGTAATACCGGTCTTCCGCATCGCAGAGGCCCTTTTCGGCCGCAAGGCAGCCTATTTCGCCGCTATACTCTATACAATATGCCCGCAACCGATGGTCTGGACCCTCAAAGGATTGCGAGAACCCTTCAAAATCCTCGGCACTCTGCTAATGGCCGACGGCCTGGTGCGCTGCCGCGACAACTCCTGGAGTTCCGCCGTCTCCGCCGCAATCGGCATCGCGCTTCTCTTCCTCTTCAAGTGCGACTCCGTTCTCCTTGGCGGCATCCTCGCAATCGCCTACGCCGTTCTCGACCGCTTCCGCATGCGCACTTTGGCTCTCTTCCTGGCGGGCTTGGCCGCAATCCAGCCCATGTGCATGCTGGTATACGACTGGACCGGCTACTGGCTGCCCGCACCGCATTACGTGAAATACTGGAACCTTGTTTTCGGAGGCTGACGCATATGGGTTTCATCGTCTTCGACTGGCTCGCCGGCGGCCTCGAACGGCTGGCTGAACTGTACTACTGGTTCATCGGGCTTTGCACGGCGACGCCGGCCGCGCAGGCGCTCGTCGGTGCACACTACGTGCCTTTCGCCGCCATCGGCTGGGGCGTCTTCGCCGTCCGCGCCGTCCGCCGTCGCTGCTCCGCGCGCGAATGGCTGCTCTTCGGCGTCTTCTCCATCGCTATTGCGGTCGAAGGCGTGCAGCTGTTTGCAGACCGCCGCGACTTCTTCAACGGCGACACTTGGGGGCTGCCGCGCTACTTCGGCGTATTCGCACCGCTTCTCTGGATATGGACGGCCTGGGCGGCGTCCGCCATCTGGAACGCCGTTCGCAACCCTTTCGGCAAATGGACTCTGCGCACACTCGTCGCGCTCTCGCTCGCCTGGATATTCGTCTCGCAGAACATCATGACGATTGCCGACGTCTACCGCAGCGGCGCTCATCCGGACGCCGCCATCGCCGCCAAGCGCATCGCCGAAGTAATCCGCAGCGACTACGCCGGCCCTGCCCGCCAGGAGCGCCCGCGCCGCGTCATGGGCGAATATTTCACGACGCGCAGACCCGTCGTGTTCAGCGACTTCGCCGCCGCCGCCTGGGAAGTGCGCGGCCAGTCCGAGGGCGCCATTCAGTCCACGGGCCTTTGCCCTTATCCCGACGACTACCTCTTCATCCGCGTCGGCTCCGGCTACGGCAACATAGAAACGGTGGATTCGACGAAATACGACTACGTGACGACCGTGCGCGGGCAGGACGAGCTTGGCACGAAGTGGCGTCTCTTCCGGCGCAAGACGACGCCGCACAGGCTAAAGCGCTAGAGCGCGGCAGCTGCGGAAAGCATTCCGAGGGCGTGGAGGACGGCTTGCTTGCGCACGGCGGCGCGGTCGCCCGGGAAAAGCTTCTTCTCGGTGCGGGTTCGGCCGCCGCGGACGGCGAGGCCGAACCAAACGAGGCCGACAGGCTTGCCGGGCGTCGCGCCGCCGGGCCCGGCGATGCCGGTGACGGAGACGGCGACGTCGGCCCCCGTCAGGCGCTGTGCGCCTTCGGCCATTTCCGCCGCGCACTCGCCGGACACCGCCCCGAAACTCTCCAGCGTCTCGCGCTTGACGCCGAGAACGCCCGCTTTCACGCCGTTTGAATAGGAGACTACCCCGCCAAGGAACACGTCGCTCGAGCCGGGAACTGCGGTAATCGCGGCGCCGATACCGCCGCCGGTGCAGCTTTCGGCGGTCGCGCACGTCCTGCCCTGCGCTGCATACAAATCCACCAGGACTCGCGCGACGCTTTCTTCGCGCCTTGCCCGCGCTC
>CAMZET010000130.1 GCA_947305825.1 uncultured Verrucomicrobiota bacterium | reverse complement strand
GCGCAGATGCCTAACGACAACATCGAGCGCGCCATCAAGAAAGGCACGGGCGAACTGGAGTCCGCTACTCTTGTAGATGCGGTATACGAAGGCATCAAGGGCGGCATAGCTATCGTGTGCACGGTCTTGACGGACAACAAGAACCGCGCTGCGGCCGAAGTCAGCAACGTGTTCAAGAAGAACGGCACGGAACTGGCCAAGCAGGGTTCGGCGGCGCGTCTTTTCGACCGCATGGGACAGATAATGATTCCGGCGGCGGACGGCCTCGACGAGGACAAGGTGATGGAAGCCGCCCTCGAGGCGGGCGCCGAAGACGTCGTCAGCGAGGACGGTGGCTTCACAGTCAAGTGCCAGTGCTCCGACTTCACGACCGTCCTCGACGCAATCAAGGCGGCCGGCATCGCGGTCGACGAGGAAAACTCCTCCGAGCGCACCCTCATCCCCAACATGACCGCTCCCGTCAGCGACGTCGCCGTCGCCAAGGCCATCAACAAGTTCACTGACATGCTCGAGGACCTCGAGGACGTCCAGGACGTCTACACCAACATGGAGACGACGGACGAGGTGGACGCCGCGCTCGAGGCCGAGGGCTGAGACAGCTTCACACAGTCAAAACCAGGAGGAAAGCGATGAAACTCGAACACGTAGCCATCGACGTCCCGGACGCCGAGGCGTTCAAAGAGTGGTGGTGCAAGAACCTCGGCATGAGGGTTTCCACCAATCCCGGCTTCATCATGGACGACTCCGGCACGGCGGGTCTTGAAATCTACCGCACCGGCGAGACGCCCGCGGCTCCAGACTACAAGGCGATGAACTCCATGACGCTGCATGTCGCTTTCGTGTCCGAAGACGTGAAGGCGGACGTTGACAGGCTGGTGGCCGCCGGCGCGACGCTTGAGCAGCTCAAGGTCGACAATCCCGCGTTCCATATGGCGATTCTGCGCGACCCGTGGGGCGTGGCCATACAGCTCTGCTGCCGCAAGAACTCGATTTTCATCTAAGTGCAGCCCTTCTCGCTTCTACTGAAGCCTGTCGGAGCCAGTTGCAACCTGCGCTGCCGATACTGCTTCTACAACGGCAAGAAGGAAGGGACGATGGCGGAGGAAGTGCTGGAGCAGACGCTCCAGACCTACCTCCGCCTCCCTTTTTTCGACAAAGGGGTCGCGCTTCAGGGCGGCGAGCCGCTTATTGCGCCGCAATGGGTGCTCGAGCGCACGGCCGCGCTGGCCGGCGGACGGGCGGCGCTTTCGCTGCAGACGAACGGGTCGCTCATCACCGAACGCCTGGCCGCGTTCCTGGCGGAGACGGGCTGGCTCGTCGGAATATCGCTGGACGGCCCCAAAGCGCTCAACGACGCCGTGCGCGGCAACGGCGCATACGCCGCCGCCGCGCGCGGCATACGCCTGCTGGAACGCACCGGTGCCGACTACAACCTGCTCTGCGTCGTCTCAAAGGCTAACGTCGCGCATCCCCTTGAAGTCTACCGCCATCTTCGCGACAGTTTTTCCACACGCCACCACCAGTACATAGAATGCACCGGGCCGCTGGAAGAACTGGCCGTGTCCGGAGAGGAATGGGGGAACTTCCTTTGCGCACTCTTCGACGAATGGGCGCAGAACGACACGGAGACAATCTCCGTGCGGCTGTTCGACTCGATATTCTCGCTCCTTGTGCGAGGAGTGCCGACGCTGTGCTCGCAATCGCAAACCTGCCGACACCACCTGGTCGTGGATTGCGACGGCTCCGTGTACCCGTGCGACTTTTACGTGCGCGGCGACCTGCGGCTAGGGAACATCATGACGCATTCATGGGAGGAGATGCTTTCGTCTCCCGCGTACGAGCGTTTTGCCGACGCCAAGCGCGCGACGCTGCCGCAGAAATGCCTCGAGTGCGAATTCCTGCAATTCTGCGCCGGCGACTGCCCGCGCAACGCCAGGCGCCTCTGCGACGGCTGGCGGCGGTTCTTCTCGCATTTGCTCGATTCCGCCATGTTCGCAGAAATCGCCGCTTCCCGCATTTTGGGACAGGCACATGCACCGAAATAATGGTATAATATGCGGCCATGCAAGAAATGCGGGTTATATCATTCTATGAAGCCCTGGCCGAGATACTCGGACAGGACCCGTTCTTCACGCTTCTGGAGTGGGCGGGGACGTTCGCGGGCGCGATATCGGGAGTGCGCCTGGCGTCCGTGAAACGTTTCGACTGGTTCGGGGCGTTCGTAATCGGGTGCGTGACGGCGCTCGGCGGCGGCACTCTGCGCGACATCATGCTCAACATCGAGCCGTTCTGGATGGCGAATTCCAGCTACATAGTGGTCACGCTCGTGGCGCTCGTGTGCATCTCGGTATTCGGGCGGCGCTTCATCGACGGCCAGATTACATGGTACATCTGGGACACGCTGTCTATTTCCTTCTTCATGGTGATAGGTCTAGAGAAGACGCTGCGCACGTCGCACAGCTGGTGGTGCGCCCTCATCATGGGCGTGATAACGGCGGTGTTCGGCGGCGTCCTGCGCGACATTTGCATAAACGCGGTGCCGCTCATATTCCGCAAGGAGATATACGCGCTCGCATGCGCGGCCGGCGGAGTCATATATCTCGGCCTCTTCTACGGTCTCGACCTCGACTCCCGCGTCTGCGCTACCGTATGCGTAATCGCCATATTCGTGATACGCGCTCTCTCCATACGCTACCATCTCTACGTGCCGGTGCTCACCGGGCGCAACCAGTTCGCGCACCATTCCCACAAAAAGCCGCCCATTACGCGGCGCCAGGCCCTTTCCCTCACAGACAACAACAAACCACAATGAGCGAATTCAAGCTGACAGACCCGTTCGGCTCGGCCCCGACCGAACCGCCTTTCTCCCAGAGCGTCTCGGGCGCCAAGCCCTGGCACAACATGCGCGTCACGCGCGACTACACGCTCGGCCAGCTCCTCGACCAGACCATCGCCCGCTGCGGCGTCAACGACGCCGTTGTCTACGCCGACCGCGATTTCCGCCTCTCCTGGTTCCAGTTCGGCGAAGAAGTCGACCTCGTCGCCAAGGGCCTCATGGCCCTCGGCGTCAAGCACGGCGAGAAGGTCGCGCTTTGGGCGACGAACGTGCCGCACTGGGTCGTGCTCATGTTCGCCACCGCCAAAATCGGCGCCATCCTGCTTCCGCTCAACATCAACTACAAGTCGGCGGAAATCGACTTCGCCCTCAGGCAGTCCGAGGCGGAAAACATATTCGTCATCAACGGCTACCGCGACTGCAACTACGTGCAGGTCTTGAACGACCTGATTCCGGAACTCAAGGAGTGCCCGCGCGGCGAACTGCGCAGCGCGAAATACCCCCACCTCAAGCGCATCTTCTTCCTCGGCGGCGAAAAGCACCGCGGCATCTATTCGCTCAACGAAGTCAAGGCCCTCGCGTGCGAAGTGACGAACGAGGAATACTACGAACGCCAGGCGCAGTGCAGCGTCCACGACGTGGTGAACATGCAGTACACTTCCGGCACGACCGGCTTCCCGAAGGGCGTGCAGCTCACGCACTACAACATCGCCAACGACGGCTTCTGGATTGGCGCGTGCCAGAACCTCTCCAGCCGCGACCGCGTCTGCATCCCGGTGCCGCTCTTCCACTGCTTCGGCTGCGTCCTGGGCGTCATGAGCTGCGTCAACCACGGCGCCACGATGGTGTTCCTCGAGAAGTTCGACCCCGTGCAGGTGATGACGTCCATCGAGCGCGAGAAGTGCACGGCGACCTACGGCGTGCCGACGATGTACATCGCGATGCTCGACCACCCGCTCTTCGAGCGCTTCGACTTCCGCTCGCTGCGCACCGGCATCATGTCCGGCTCCGCCTGCCCGGTCCACCGCATGCAGCAGGCGCAGCGCAAGATGTTCATGCGCGAAATCACCAACCCCTACGGCCTGACCGAGTCCGGCCCCGTGATGACCATGACGCGCTACTTCGAGCCGTCCATCGAGCGCAAATGCAACACTATCGGCCAGGCCCTGCCGGGCGTCGAAGTCGCTATCATCGACCCCGAGACGGGCGACCTCGCGCCCATCGGCACCGACGGCGAAATATGCTGCCGCGGCTACGGCAACATGAAGGGCTACTACAACATGCCCGAACAGACCGCCAAATGCATCGACAAGAACGGCTGGCTCCACTCCGGCGACATCGGCCGCATGGACGAACAGGGCTACTACTACATCACAGGCCGACTGAAAGACCTCATCATCCGCGGCGGCGAAAACATCAGCCCGAAGGAAGTCGAGGACTTCCTCGGCACGATGCCGGGCGTCAAGGACGTCGCCGTCGTCGGCTGCCCCTCCAAGAAATACGGCGAACAGCCGGCCGCTTTCGTCATCCCGGCAGACGGCGTCACGCTCTGCGCCGAGGATGTCCAGGAATTCTGCAAAGACAAGATTTCCTGGTTCAAAATCCCGAAATACGTTCACTTCCTGGACGTGTTTCCGATGACCGCCTCGCAGAAAATCCAGAAGTACAAGCTGCGCGAAATGGCGCACGAGCTCTGGCCGAACGCCTGAGCTAAAGCGGCTGCGACGCGGCGACGTGAGCCTCGCCGGACCAGACGCGCTCGCCGTCAACGACAAGCGCGCCGTCCGGCGCAATCCCGCCGCACTCTCCGGCGACCGGCACCGGGTCGCTGTCGGTGCGGTACACGCTCACGAAACGCCCTTTCAGGAAATCGACGGCGGC
>CAMZET010000129.1 GCA_947305825.1 uncultured Verrucomicrobiota bacterium | reverse complement strand
TCACCATCTCACCTCTCCTTGGTGGCACTAGACAAACAACTTGGTGGCACTAGACAAACAACTTGGTGGCACTAGACAAGTGACTTGGTGGCACTAGACGAGTGACTTGGTGGCACTAGACAAGTGACTTGGTGGCACTAGACGAGCTGCCAGTCCCCGGTATAGACGCCGCATTGACCTTATGCCTTTGTTCGACCACGCACGATGGGTAACGCGCGAGGCGAGTGCTCTATATGCGCCGCATCTGCTGCTCCGCTGTGGCAAGAACGGGCGCGATTTGGTATAATACGCGGCGCAACCAAAGGAGGATGCGGCGTGTCCGAAAAGGTAGAAGGGAAAGCGGTGGACGCAAAGGAACGCAAGAGCGGCGGCGCGAGTGAAGCGGCGGCGCATTTGCGTGGAGTGTATCCGGCGTCCGGCGGGCCGTTGCCGACAGGCGGGCGTTCGGCGGCGTTCGACGTGCTTCTCAAATCGGCCGGGCGCGAAAAGGCTCTCACCTCGCGTGCGGCGCGTGAAATAGCGCGGCAGGTCAGCGAGAACCTCCGCCGCGACCCGGCGCTTGGCGAGATGTTCGCCGGCTTCGAGCCCAACGAAGACCTTACCGGGTTCGCATTGCGTTTAGACGGCAGCGTGACGAGCCTCGACGCGCTGGAGGCGCTGAAACGCGCCTTTGCGAGTGTCGCAGCCGGCGGCGAGACTGCGGGCGAGGCGGGGCGCGAGGCCGCCAAATTCCTCCATGAAATCCTAGAATGCCCCTCTTCGGCCAACCTCGCCCTTCCACCCGCCGGCCAGCCGTATTGGCGGACTGTCGGCGCCATTGTCGTAGGTCCGCTGCTTGTGGCGTTTTCGCGCTGGCTCGCGGAAAAGTGCGACGCTCTTGGCGTCGAGCGGCTGTATTTTCTCGCCCGCGACGGACAGGTGATGATGCGAGTCTTCACGGCGCTCTATCCGGAACGCGCCTCCCGCTGCCGCTATCTGCTGGCGTCGCGTCGTCTCTGCACGAACGAAGAGTGCCGCGAGGACTATGCGGCCTATCTCCGCGCCGAGGGGCTGGACGGCGACGGCTGCGCCGTGGTGGACGTCGGACGCAACGGCACCGTCCCGCGCGCCCTCGCCGCCATCCTCGACCGCGAGTCGGTCACCGCGTTCTATCTCGACCAGCGGGCCGAAGTCCCCTGCCTCTACGGTTTCGTGCGCCAGAGCGACGCGCCAAAACGCACACGCCGCATGCTCGACCTCCTGGACTTCCTGCTTATTTCGCCGGAGCGCCTGACGCTAGCGGTCAAGCGCGACGGCGGGCGTTTCGTGCCGGAGACCCTGCCGGACACTGCGGAGGAACTCGCCAGGCGCGAAATAGCGGCGGAACTCCAGGCCGGCGCGGAGGAGTGCGCGCTTGCGATGCGCCCCCTTCTCGGAAGCCTGCCGCCGCCCTCCCCGGAAGCCGCCGTCGCCGCTCTGGCCCGCTTCCGTCTATTGACTCCACGTGACCGCGAAGCCATGGCAAACGTCACGATACCGTTCGGCGCGAAGAACGAGAAGCGCCGCTACCTCGTCACGCCCGCCTGGCCCTGGAAGCAGCGCCTCCGACACCCCTTCTCTTTCCTCGCCGCCTGGCGCAAACGCTTCTTGCACTGATGCACCGCAAGCCCAGGCGGGAGGCGGACGCCTCACAGCCTGAACAGGAACGGAGCAAGTCTCTCGGCAACCGCGCCCGCCGCCGACAGAATCCCGACCGCCTGAGGGAACTTCGAGCCGAGCCACGTCAGCGCTCGCGGCACGATTGCCCCTTCCATGCGCTCGCGCAGCAAGTCCGCCCTTTCATCGCACGCGACTTCGGGAACCGTCCCCGTATCGCGGTAAGTTCCGTCGGCCTGCGACCACCCTTTCGCCCAATACACCCAGCCGCCGGTGTGCGTAGCCCGCCCGTCCGCAAGCCCCGCATTCGCTACCAGCCTTTCTCTCGGCACCACGCTCAAATACCCCTTCTCCAGAAAGAGCAGCGTGAACTGCATATCCCATGTCGAAAGCCCGTTCTGCACGTCCTGCGCTATCTTGCGGTAGAACTTCCTGTAGTACGGCGTCAGTTTCGCGCCGGATACGAGCGCGTCGGCGGCGGATGCGTCGCTCGCCTTGTCCACGTCGTAGTCTTTCCAGACCCTCCGCCAGGACGCCCAGCCCCACACGTCCATGTGGCGCGAAAAATGCCAGGCCGCTTCCCGGTCGCTCTGGAGATTGAAATGGTTGAAGCCGCATACGGCGCCGACGCGCAAGTCGTCGCGGTAGCGCTCGAGCATATCCGTCGCGAACGCGAAAAACGCAGGCGCCGGCCGGCAGTCGTCTTCCAGGACGATCCCCTCCGGCTCGTTTTCGAAGAACCAGGAAATCGCCTGGCTGACGCCGTGCTTGCAGCCGAGGTTCTTCTCTCGGAAGAGGGTTTTCGTTTCGCACGGCCAATCGACTAGACCGGCGCAACGCCGCACATCCTCGCACAACGCCGCTTCGCCGGGCCTGTCTTCCCGCGGACCGTCGACGGCGATATAGAGTCTTCGCGGACGCGCCGGGCGCAGCGCGGCTATCTGCGCCGCCATGAAATCGGGACGATTGAATCCAATCAGGAGGACGGGCGCACAGGCCCGGCGCGTATTTGTTGTGCTCATGCGTAGCGCCTCGCCTGGTAGAACTTCCTGAAATACCAATTCAGGATTTTGTCGCCTATGCGCACCGGCAGAAGCGCGACTAGCTGGTAGGCGGTGTCGCGCACGGAGACGAGACCGAATTCGCGACGCAGCGCGAGCGCCGCTTTCAGGCGGTCTATCCATTTCGCGTTCGCGTCGATGAGCGTCGCGTTCAACGCCGCCTCGCTCACTTTCCTCCCCATCAGCCTCTTGACGGTTGCGACTTTCTCGGGGTCGAGCGTCGCCTCGTTCGAGTCCACTTCCCTCAAACCGTAGCGCGTCCCGTCCGCTACGTTCTTCCAATCCGTATGCACCCAATTCCTGTATGTCTGCATCGATGTGGTATCGCCGCTGCCGTGGCGGTATTTTACAAGCTTATCGGAGGTAAGAGTATCGAAGTCTTCGCCTGCAACGGCACAAGCACGGGCCGAAAACACTATATCATCGTAAAGACGCTCGCCCTCTTCGAGTTTTGTAGCAATCGGAAACGAATCCCACAAATCATGCGTATACGCCTGACAAGCGCCGTTGTGGCGCAAAGTCGCGCCATCCATCATATTCCCGTCCATATCCATGACGTATCCACAGTGGCTTATCACGCCCGACTTTTTTCCATGCGCGATCCAAGTCTTGACCACGGTTTCGGTTCGTTCGGGCAGGGAAACGTCGTCGCCGTCTGCCTTGACGAGCAGCTCCCCTTTCGCCAGTTTCCCGACCGCAATCCAGTTGCCGAGATTGCCGAGATTCACCGGGTTGCGGTGGAATACGACCGGTATGTCGCCGCCGGAAGCCTTGTAGGCATCGATTTTGGCCTGGATTAGTTCCGCGCTGCCGTCGGTGGAGCCGTCGTCGCAGACGATGATTTCGAGCGGACGGTAAGTCTGGGAAAACGCGCCGTCAAGGGCTTCGCCGATATATTCGCGCTGGTTGTACGGTTTTACGCAGAAAGAAACCAGCGGCTTTTGCGGATCAGAGTTTTGCATGGCCTAAAATAGCATTTAGCTTGCTTGCTACGTAGTTGGCGGAGATTGAAGAAAGCATAAGATACTGCGCGAGCTGGCGGCCGGGGAGTCCGGCGCGCGCGAGGGCGGAGGCGAGCGGTGCGGAGCGCGGACAGGCTGTGGCGACGCGCTTGCCCAGTTTTAGCGGATAGGGCCAGAAGCCGCCCTTTCCCGAGACGCCATTGACGACGACGACGGCCGGGACGCCGAGCGCGGCGGCGAGATGCACGGCCATGGTGTCGTTGGAGACGACGGCCGCGCACGATTTGACGAACGCGGCGAAAGCGGCTAGCGAAGTTCCATGCGGCGCGTAAACCGTCTCGAAGCCTGGCGGAAGAAGTTTCTCCAGTTCCCGCCAGCGTCGCGCCGGCCACCGGCGCGTCCAATGCGATGCGCCGGTGAAAAAGAGCACGCGCCGCGAGGTCGCGCAAGAAACGCCGTCAATATCCAGTTCCAGCCGCGCGTCGCACTTCTCCCCGGCAAGCGCGGAAGCGACCGCCACGTTGCGCGAAAACGCGAACGCCTCTTCGCCCGAATCGACGAGGCGCGTGAAACCACTGCGAGCGCCCTTCCCGCCTGCCGCCACGCCGACGGTCTCCGGCGCGATGCCGGCGACGAGTTCATCGAGAAGCGCATCCGGGAACGCGCAAGGCGAAATAACCTCGTCGAAGCGGCGCTCCGCAAGCGACGCTTTCAACTTCCCCTGCTCGCGCTCTACGCGGCGATGCCAAATGCTGCGCGGCAGAAGATTCTCGAGCGGCTTGCGGAAAAGCGCGTTCCTGTCTTCTACCCATATCCATTCGTCGGCGCAGTCGCGGTCGAACGTCTCGGCGAGGTCGCGCCAGGCCGGATTGCCGAGGATGGTCAAATGCGCGTCGCGGTATCTGGCGCAGTTGCGCAGGAACCGCAGGCAGTTGCGCCAGAGGATGTAGTCGCCGATCGCGTCGAGCCTGACTATAAGTACGCGCTTCATGCTTGTCGCGACAGGAGTTCAAAAAAGTATTCCTCGAACTGCGCGGCGATTTCAGACCAGGAGTAGAGCG
>CAMZET010000128.1 GCA_947305825.1 uncultured Verrucomicrobiota bacterium | reverse complement strand
GAACGGGACAAACGAGGCGCGCGTCCAGGCTAGACGGCGAAATAGGCCTGGAAGTCTGTGAGCGGCGGAAGCGGGAATCGGCTGGCATGGCGTAGGCGGTATTCACGGCAAAGAGGGCGTGTTTATCGCCTAGCGTTCATAGAATAGAACGGGACGGACGGGACGGACGGGACAATCATGTGGAACGGGACAAACGAGGCGCGCGTCCAGGCTAGACGGCGAAATAGGCCTGGAAGTCTGCGGGCGGCGGAGCGGTGAAAGAGAGACGCTTTCGGGAGACAGGATGCCAGAAAGCGAGACGCCAGGCGTGGAGCATCTGGCGCTGCGGCGGCGGTGAGAGTTGGCGGTCGAGAGCGGGCTTGCCGTACATCTTGTCGCCGATTACCGGGCAGCCGAGGGATGCCATATGTATTCGGATTTGATGCGTGCGGCCGGTCTCGATGCGGCATTCGAGGAGCGAGACGGGCGGCTTGGCGGCAAGGACGCGCCAATTGGTGACGGCCGGCTTGCCGCCGCGTTCGAGGATGGCGAAACGCTTGCGGTCGACGGGGTGGCGGCCGAGGAGGTTTTCGATGCGTCCGGAGTCGAGGCGCGGGCGCGAATGGCAGACGGCGAGGTAGATTTTCTCGATGTCGCGGTGCGATGCGAAGGCGCGGGCGAGGCCGAGCATGGCGGGTTCGGTCTTCGCGGCGACGAGAAGGCCGCTTGTCTCCTGGTCGAGACGGTGCACGATTCCTGGGCGTTCGCGGCAGCCGAGGCCGGCGATTTCCGGGCAATGGGCGAGCAGCGCGTTCACGAGCGTGCCGGTGGCGTGGCCGGGCGCGGGATGGACCACGAGGCCGGCCGGCTTGTCTACTACGATTATATCGTCGTCTTCGTAGACGACGGCGAGGGGGATTTTTTCGGGCTGCGGGATGGCCGGCACCGGCGGCGGCAGGGTCAGGGATATTTCGGCGTCGGGGGCGACTTTGGCGCCAGCCTTCGTCGCGACGGCGCCGTTCACGCTGACGAAGCCGGCCTTTATCAGGCCCTCGATGCGCGAGCGCGTGAACTCCGGGTTGCGCTCAAGAAGGATTTTGTCGAGCCGCTCCATCGTCGCCATCGCCCTTCGCGGCACTGATGCCGTCACTGGCGCTTTCCAGATGCGTCAGGATGCGTTCGTGGAGTTCCTTGGCGCCGGTGTGGTGCCAGGAGTCGAGCGTCATGCGCTCACCGCCGGCGAGCGTGACGCGGCTTATGCCTTTCTTCTCCCACTGCGAATTGTCCACGCCGGCGACGTCGGAATACTTGTGGCGGACGCCGGAAAGCGTGAAGCCGTCGTCGTCGAACGCGAGGCGAAGGCGCGAGACGGCAAAGAGGTGTCCGCCGACGATGAGCGACGCCAGGAACGCCAGGCACATGAACTCCTTCTGGCGCTGGATGGCGTTGGCGGCGACGCGCACGGCCGCCTCGTCCGTCGGAGCCTCCGACTTCTCGATTTGCGCGTAGAGTTCACGCGGCGACTTGGACGGGTAGCCGACGAAGCCGTCGTAGGCGAACCAGCAGCCGAGACCGGCCATCAGCACAGCCACGAAAAGGTGGCGGGCGAAAAATTCGCGGTTCAAGCGCAGTGCGGTCATTGTTCTCCTCCTTTGGCTTGCGTCGGTTGCGGCTGCGCGGGCGGTTGCGTCATCTTCGCCGGCGACGCAAACGGCTTGAAAGCGACGGCGCGCTCTTCAATAAGCAAATCATAGCGCCTCAAGACGTCCGCTCCGATTTGGCTCAGGGGCCTGTCGGTGACGAGCGGGCGGATTTTGAGGGAGGCTCGGGGCAAGAGAACAAGTTCGCCCTCTTCGCCGAGTCGCGAGGAAAGCGAGCCGGCGGCGTTTATGTCGTGCGCCCCGACGGAAAAGCGGTTTGTGGAGGCCGGCCAGCCGGAATATTCGGGCAGGAGGGTGAAGGACGAGCCGGAGTCGACTATGACGCCGACGCGCCTGTCGCCGACGAGGGCGGTGAGGAGGAGGGTGTCTGGGTCTGACGGGTCGCGCCTGGCGGGCGGGCCGAAGCCTTCGCGGGCGTCCTTGCCGAGGCCGAACGTCACCTCGCCGCCGCCGAGCGACAGGAGGGTGCGCGTGCAGCCTAGAACGTTCATGCCGAGAATGCCGGCAATAGGCTTGCCGACCGAGCCGAAGAGATGGCCGAGGTCGAGGGCCATCGCCTTGAAGCCGCCGAATTCGGCGTCCCCGACGCGAAGGGAGGAGACGTCGCAAATCCAAGGCATCGAGGCCACGTTGCTCTGGGCGGCCATTTCGACGGGCGTGAGTTTGACGTCGCTAGCGGCGGAGCGAAGGAAGTTGAGGTCGAGCGTGGTGTGGGTCGCGCCGGTGTCGAGCAGGAACAGGCATTCGCGCCCCTCGAGGGCGCCGGCGACGAACGGCATGTTGCTGCCGGGCGAAACGTCGAGCGCCACGCGCACCGGCGCGGACGGAAACGTCTTCGGACGGAACAGCGCGCGCTGCGCCTCGATCGCAGACGCCTGCGGCAGCGCGTCGCCCGCGCCCGGCGAAACCGCCTCGCCGCCAGCGACGGACGCGCCGCCAGCGAACGCCGCCAGCGCCGCCAGCGGAAGAAATGCGCAAAGACGGGCTTTCGCGCTCATTTCCGCTTCCTCGTGTCGATATAGCCGGCGAAACCGGTCGTGTTCGTCGGGAACGTCACTTCGACGCCCTTTTCCTCAATCGCCATGCGCAGGTTCGTCTGCGCGACCTGCATCGAATCGTAGCGCACCCGGAGCGTCTTCGCCGCGAAATCGAACTTGTACGAAGACTGGTCCACGCCGCGGTACTGCGAGAGCGCGGCCTCGACGGAGGCTCGGTTCGCTTCTGTCAGTCCCGGCATCTCCAGTGTCGCGACGCGCCAGTCTTCGCGCCGGCAGCCGCAGACGAGCGCCGCAAGCGCCAGAGCGAATATTGCCATGTTCCTTCTCATATGCTCTTCCCCTTCGTCTTTAGACGCTTGTCGCGCCGCTCTAGAATTCGCGGCCGTCGCGCCCGAACGGCGACAAGTCGCGCAGACGCTTGATTACCTTCGGCACCTCGGCGAGCGCATACTCCACTTCGTCCATCGTGTTGTAGCGCGAGAGCGAGAAACGCACGGAGCCGTGGACGGCCACGAACGGCACGCCCATCGCGCGTATGACGTGGCTCGGGTCGAGCGAACCGGAGGCGCATGCCGAACCGGTCGATACGCAAATCCCCAAATCGCTCAAATGGTAGGCAATCGCCTCGCCCTCGATGAATTTGAAAGAGATGTTGAGGGTGTTGGAGAGGCGGTTGGCGCGGTCGCCGTTGACGATGGCGTCCGGGCACGAGGCGAGGAGCCCCGCTTCGAGCGCGTCGCGCATCTTGGCGATGCGATCTTCCTCGCCCGACTCCATGGCGGCGGTCGCGAGCGAGCATGCCTTTGCGAGACCGACGATGTAGGGCACGTTTTCCGTGCCGGCGCGCCGCCGCGACTCCTGGTGCCCGCCGAGCATGAACGGCTTCAGCCGCGTCCCGCGCCTCACGTACAGCAATCCCACCCCCTTCGGCGCATGGAACTTGTGGCCGGACATCGAAAGCATATCGACCGGCACCTTCGCGACATCGACTTTCGCCTTGCCGGCGACCTGCACGGCGTCGGTGAAGAACACGGCCCCCGCCTCGCGGCAGATTTCCGCCACCTGGGCGACTGGAAACACCGTCCCCGTCTCGTTGTTTGCCCACATCACGCTCACGAGCGCGTTCTTCGTGCCCTTCAGTTCGGAGCGCAGCTGCTCCAGGTCGATTTGGCCGACGCCGTTCACGCCGAGTTCGACGACGTCGTGGCCGAGCGCCTTGAGGCGGCGGCACGGCTGGAGAACGGCGGGGTGCTCGACCGCCGTCGTTATCACCTTCGTGCCGCGCCCGAAATATTCCGCGACGCCGCGCAAGGCCGTGTTGTCGCTCTCCGTGGCGCAGCTCGTGAAGACGATTTCCTCCGGCGAGCAGTTGATGAAGGCGGCGACTTCCTCGCGCGCTTTCGCCAAATCCTTGCCGACTTCGCCGCCGAAGGCGTGCATGGAGCTCGGGTTGCCGTATTTCGCGCCGAAATAAGGCATCATCGCCTCGACTACCTCCGGCGCGACGCAGGTAGTCGCATTGTTGTCGAAATATACTGTCTTCTTTTCCATGGATTGCGCTGATTTATATGGCGAGATAGCGCCCGGGCTTGATGGGATACGGCGGCGGCAATGGGCCGTCGGCGTAGCCGAGCGCGAGATGGCCTACGCCGAGCCACTCGCCTTCCAGACCGAGGCGGTCGAGAATTTTGCGTCCGAGGGGTCCTTCCATTTCCTCCCTGGCGCGGTGTATCCAGCAGGAAGCGAGGCCGAGTTCGTGGGCGCGCAGCATCATGTTGCCGAGCGCGAGCGAACCGTCGTAGACCGCCGTGGGGACGGCCTTGTCGGCGATGACGAGGAGCATGACGGGAGCGCCGTAGAACGGGTCGGGCCCACGGTCCGGCGACGGCGGCTTGCCCATGATGCGCGCGTTCTCCGCCGTGATTTCCGCTTTCATCTCCGGGTCGTCGATGCGCACGATTACAGAGGACTGCATCTTGCGGCCGGTCGGCGCCTGCAACCCTGCGAGGACGACGGCATCGACCAATTCGCGCGGCGGGACTTTGGCGGAATATTTGCGGACGCTGCGGCGCGTGGCGTAGACTTCGCCGCCCGG
>CAMZET010000127.1 GCA_947305825.1 uncultured Verrucomicrobiota bacterium | reverse complement strand
CCTATTCAGCCCCCTATTTCTCCTCCCATACCCCCACAGGGGGTATCAGCCTCCTGCCATCGGATTCCCAGGGCGGCAGCGCTCGTTTTTTGCGGGCTTGTCCGTTTAGCCGCAAAGGCCACAAAGAGCACAAAGAGGTGCATAGTTCCGCAGTCTTTGTGACCTTTGTGTTCTTTGCGGCTTCCAGGCTGCAAATCCGGGATGCCGCAGAGTGCATCATGAAAGCAAATGCTGTCGTCCTGCATTTGGCGGAACTGGGTATTGCGTCCGGGCGGGCTTTGTGGTATAATACTACAGGCAAAGGCGTATCCAGTGCCGTGAAAGGAGACCGATGAACCGATATATGGATGAATTCATGAGTACGTTCCCGTACGAGGGGCTGACTTATGACGATGTGACGCTTGTTACGCAGTATGCCGACTTCCTGCCGGACGACGCCTCTCTGGAGACGAAGCTCACCAGCCGAGTAGGGATGAAGATACCGTTCATGTCCGCCGCGATGGACACTGTGACGGAGAGCGAGATGGCGATAGCGATGGCCCTTGCGGGCGGCATAGGCTGCATACACAAGAACCTGGAAGAGGATGAGCAGGCCGCGCAGGTCAGGAAAGTGAAGAACTACCTGAACGGCCTCATCGCCAAGCCCGTGTGTTTCCACGAGAGCGACGACATAAGCTTCCTGCGCTCGGAGAAGCGGCGCCTGGGGCTGAAGTTCAACGGTTTTCCGGTGCTCGACGCCGAAGAGCGTCTGGTGGGCATGATTACGTCATCCGACATGCGTTTTGCGCCGATGGGGGCGATGACGCTGCGCGAGGTGATGCAGAAGTCGCCGATTACCGCCGAGCCCGGCACCACGCTGAGCAAGGCGTACGATCTGATGAGGGCGGCGAAAGTCGGCAAGCTGCCGCTCGTGGACAAGGAAGGGCGCGTCGTCGGGCTGTATTCGTTCACGGACGTTCAGCGCCTCGTCGAGAACAAGAATCCGTCGTACAACTGCGACGGGAAGTTCCGCCTGAGGGTGTCGGCGTCGGTATCCGGCGGGCGCGGGGATTTGGGACGGATGGAGCGGCTTGCGGATGCCGGGGTGGACGTCGTGGTGGTCGATTCGGCGCACGGGCACTCGAAGGGCATCATCGAGATGACGCAGTACATCGTGCAGCACTATCCGGACATAGACGTGATAGCGGGGAACATAGCGACGGGGGAGGCTGCGGAAGCTTTGGCGAAGGCCGGGGCGCACGCGGTGAAGGTTGGAATCGGCCCCGGTTCGATATGCACGACGCGCGTGGTGTGCGGCGTCGGGATACCGCAGCTGACGGCCGTGTACAACGCGGCGAAGGCGTTGCGCGGCAGCGGGGTGGCGGTAATCGCGGACGGCGGCATCAAACTTTCTGGCGACGTGCCCAAGGCGCTGGCGGCCGGGGCGGACTCGGTGATGCTCGGGAGCGTGCTCGCCGGCACGGAAGAGAGCCCGGGCGAGAAAATCTATTCCAACGGCCGCCAGTACGTCGTGTACCGCGGCATGGGGTCGATGGCCGCGCTGAAGAACGGCAAAGGGTCGCGCGCCAGGTATTTCCAGGACAACGAGGCGGAGGACGAGCTCGTGCCGCAGGGCATAGAGGGGATGGTTCCGTATTCCGGGCGCGTGAAAGGCATCATGACGCAGTTCTGCGGCGGGCTCCGCGCGTCGCTCGGCTACTGCGGGGCGCGCACGATTGCCGAGCTCCAGGAGAAGGGCAGGTTCTACCGCGTGACGGCGGCGGGGCTGCGCGAGGCGCGCCCGCACGACATTACGATTACCAAGGAAGCGCCGAACTACCGCACCTAGGCGGAATGCGCCGGATGGCGTCGGCGGCGAATACAAGTCGAACACAAGCACAACCGAACAAAAAAGCACAAGAAGCATAAGAACAGCGAGGACCATACATGGAAACGATGAAGGCGATAGCGAAGACGGCGCCGGCGCGCGGCGTGGAACTCGTCGAGAAGCCGATTCCTGAAATCGGCATCAACGACGTGCTCATCAAAATCAAGAAGACGGCGATATGCGGCACGGACGTGCATATCTACGAGTGGAACGCCTGGGCGCAGGAGGAAATCAAGCCGCCGCTGACAATCGGCCACGAGTACGTGGGCGAAGTGGTGGCGGTCGGCTCCAACGTCCACAGCGTCAAGGTGGGCGAGAGGGTGTCGGGCGAAGGGCACATCGTGTGCGGGCACTGCCGCAACTGCCGCGCCGGCCAGCGCCACCTCTGCCGCGAGACGCGCGGCGTCGGCGTCAACCGCGACGGCGCTTTCGCAGAATACCTCGCCATTCCGGAGTCCAACGTCTGGCACTGCGATCCGTCCATCGAGGACGAGCTCTACGCGATTTTCGACCCGTTCGGCAACGCGACGCACACGGCGCTGTCGTTCAACATGGTGGGCGAGGACGTGCTGATTACCGGCGCGGGCCCGATTGGCATCATGGCGGCGGGCATCTCAAAGTACGTCGGTGCGCGCAACGTCGTCGTCGTTGACGTGAACGACTACCGCCTTGGCCTGGCAAAGCGCCTGGGCGCGACGCGCACCGTGAACGCCCGCAACGAGAAGCTTGACGACGTGATGCGCGAGCTCGGCATGGTCGAAGGCTTCGACGTCGGTCTCGAGATGTCCGGCGCGGCGCCGTGCCTCAACCAGATGATAGAGTCGATGAACACGGGCGGCCGCATCGCGCTCCTCGGCATCCACGGCGCCGACACGCGCGTCAACTGGAACCACATCGTCTGGAAGGGCCTCAAAATCAAGGGCATCTACGGTCGCGAGATGTTCGAGACATGGTATAAGATGGGTGCTATGATACAGGGCGGGCTCGACATTTCGCCGGTAATCACCCACCGCTTCAAATACACCGACTACGAGAAGGGCTTCGAGGCGATGATTTCCGGCAAGTCCGGCAAGGTCATACTCGACTGGGAAGCGTAAGGGCGCAAAGCCGATGAACGTAGCAGAAGGATACATGGGGGTCGAGGAGTTCCTCGCGTTCCTGTCGACGGGTGCGGCGGCGGACCCGTTCGCGGGCATGACGCTCGCGGCGGCGTTCGGCGCCGCCATCCTCGGCGGGCTTGCGATGAACTTGACGCCTTGCGTGCTGCCGATGGTGCCTATCAACCTGATGGTAATCGGCAAATCGGCGTGGCGCGGGGCGCTGTACGGCCTCGGGATAACGCTAGCGTACGGCGTGATGGGGCTGCTTGCGGCGTTCGGAGGCATGGCGTTCGGCGCCATACAGTCAAATCCGTGGTTCAACGTCGGCATAGCCGCGCTGTTCGTCTTCCTGTCGCTCGCCTTGATGGACGTGGTGTTCATCGATTTTTCCGGGCGTCGCGGCCAGGTGACGCAAGGGGCGCGCGGCAGGTTCGGTGCGGGCTTCTTTGCTTTCTTCATGGGCGCGGTCTCTGCCGTGCTCGCCGGAGCGTGCGTCGCGCCCATCCTGATTGCCGTCCTCCTGCTGACGGCGCGAATGACGGCCGAGGGCTCCCGGCTTGCCGCGCTGCTGCCGTTCGCGCTCGGCTTGGGCATGGCTCTGCCGTGGCCGTTCGCCGGCGCCGGGATGCAGATTCTGCCCAAGCCCGGCGCCTGGATGAAAAAGGTGAACAAGGCGTTCGGCGTGCTCGTCCTCTGCTTCGCCGCCTGGTACGGCTATCTCGCCTGGCTCGGCTTCACACGCGACTCCTCGTCCGCCGTCCCCGCTGCGGCAACCGCGCAGGACCGGCCGGCCGGCGAACAAAGCCGGGACGAGCGCGGCTTCGCCGCTATCGAGACGACGCCGGCCACTTTCCCGGCCGCTCTCGCCGCCGCGAAACGCCCCGTGCTCGTAGACTGCTGGGCCACCTGGTGCAAGAATTGCACCGCCATGGAGCGCAAGACCATGCGCGACCCGAAAGTCCGCGAAGAACTCAAGCGCTTCACCGTCATCCGCCTGCAGGCGGACGACGTGGACGAATTCCTCGAGCTGGAGGGTTTCGGGGAAATCAAGGGTCTGCCGGCGTTCGTAATCATCAACGACTGAAGCGCGAAACCGGAAGGGGAGCAGCATGGTACGCGTCGCGCTTACAGGCGGCATAGCGTGCGGCAAGTCGCTGGTGGCGGAAATGCTGCGCGAGCGCGGTTTCGAGACTCTTGACGCCGACGACGTGGTGCACGAGCTTCTGCCGGAGGGCGAACGCCGCCGGCTGGTGGCGGAGGGCGTGTTCCGCGATGCGGCCAAGCGCAAGGCCCTGGAGGCGCGGCTCTGGCCGCAGGTGCGCGAGCGCTTCGACGCCTGGGAAGCCGAAGGAGCCTCGGATGTTGCCGAAAATGCGCCATCCGGCGGCTTCCCGGCCCGCATCTCCGTCATCCCTCTACTTTTCGAAGCACACTGGGACCGAAAATATGATATAATATGCGCCGTCGTCAGCGAGGAACGCACGCAGCTCTCGCGGATGACTGACATCCGCGGCTATGGACGCGACGAGGCCGAGGGGCGGCTGAAAGCCCAGATGCCGGCGTCGCTGAAGGCCGCGCAATCCCACTACGCAATCCGCAACGACGGGACACGCGAGGAACTCGCGGCGGAAGTCGACAGATTCGTGCAGTGGCTCAAGGACAAGACCAACCAAGCATCAATGGAGAAGAGATGAGCGAAGAATTTGACGTGTTTGCGCAGAGCATGAACGTGCAGACGGCGCCGCAGGGCGGCGGCAGCGGCGGCAAC
>CAMZET010000126.1 GCA_947305825.1 uncultured Verrucomicrobiota bacterium | reverse complement strand
TATGGTATAATATGCGCAAGTAATTCGGTACTCGCGAGCAATTCGCGGTGTCGCGTTCCATCCAAACGAAGAGGCAAGAAGAGAAATGAAAATAAAGTTCGGCAAGACGACTGAGAACATCGTGACGCGCCAGGAGTTCCCACTGGAAAAGGCCCAGGAGGTGCTTTCCGGCAAGACGGTGGCCGTGCTCGGCTACGGCATCCAGGGGCCTGGCCAGGCGCTGAATATGCGCGACAACGGCATCAATGTCATAGTCGGGCAGCGCAAGAGCACGAAGGCCGGCAGCTCGTGGAAGCGTGCCGTCAAGGACGGATGGGTCGAGGGCGAGACGCTCTTCTCCCTGGAGGAAGCGGCCGAGCGCGGCGACATAATCATGATGCTCGTCTCGGACGGCTCGTGCCCGGAAGTCTGGAAGAAAATCGAGAAATACGTCACGCCCGGCAAGTATCTCTACTTCTCGCACGGCTTCGGCTACGTCTACAACAAGCTCACGGGCATCAAGCCGCCGAAGGGCGTCGGAATCGTAATGGTCGCGCCCAAGGGGTCCGGCACGAGCGTGAGGCGCAACTTCCTCTCCGGAGCGGGCATCAACTCTTCCTACGCTTTCGAGCCCAACGGCATGAAGAAGAAGGACGTCGAGGAAGTGACGAAGGCGATCGGCATAGCGGTCGGCTCGGGGTATCTGTTCCCGACGACGTTCGAGAACGAAGTGACGAGCGACCTCGTGGGCGAACGCGGCATCCTGATGGGCGCACTCGCCGGCGTCATGGAGGCGCAGTTCTACACTCTGCGCGCCAACGGCCACAGCCCCAGCGAGGCGTTCAACGAGACGTGCGAGGAGCTGACGCAGTCGCTCATCCGCCTCGTCGACGAAAACGGCATGGACTGGATGTATTCCAACTGCTCGCAGACGGCGCAGCACGGAGCCTTGAAGTGGCGTCCGCTCTTCCGCAAGGCGACGGAGCCTGTGTTCAAGAAGCTCTACAAGTCGGTGCGGTCGATGAAGGAGGCTCGCGAAGTGATACGCGACACGAGCGGCGCGGACTACAAGGAGCGCATGGCGGCGCGTCTGCAGGAGATGCACGACTCGGAGATGTGGCAGACGGGGGCTGCGGTGCGTTCGCTGCGGCCGCACGAAGAGGCCAAGGGCGGCGCGGATTCCGCCGGCTGGGGCGGGCGCAAAGTAACGCACTGACAAAAGCGACAACGGGGAGAACGGAAGTGGCACGCTTGCTAATTCTCTTTGCGCTTGCGGCGGCGATGGCGTTTCCCGCCGCCGCCGCCCCTAAAATCCGCCTGATTTACGGCAAGGATTGGAGCCGAGCCGGGTGCGAGGTCAAGAAAACCCTCGAATCCTCCGCATTCAAGAGAGGCACGCAGGGGCGCTACATGGTCGAGTGCATCGACGAGTCCGACCGGCCCGCCCAGGGCAACCTCGGCTCGCTCAAGCTTCCGGCGATATTCGTCATATCGGAGCAGGGCAACTGCTTCTGCATTCTGGAGAACGTGCCGATGGGCGCTAGCGCAGAGGTCTTGCTGCGCACGATAGACAAGGCGAACAAGCTGCGCCTGGCCGCCGAGAAGAAGCCGCTCGACACCGCCGACGCCTGCGGCCAGTTCCTCCAGAACATGGAGAAGTTCGTCGGCGGCCCGAAGCGCGTCATAAGCAAGGGCTTCTACGACAACATCTACGAGAAGCTCAAGCGTCTGGACCCTGAGGACAAGACCGGCTGGCAGCGCCATTTTGAAATGGGCGACGGGATTTCCCTCGTCATCAAGGCGACGACGTACCGCACCGGCGGCGTCAAGCCGAACGGCAAGAACCTCTCGATGGGCGACGCCGAGGGCGACCGCCTCGCCGCGACGCTCAAGGGCGTTTCGCAGGCGGAATGCCGCAAGCGCGGCGAGGCGTTCATCGACGAGGAGTTCAAGAAGCCGCGCAAGCACCTCTCCAAGGAGCAAACGCAAGCGCTCCTCATGGCGCAGTTCGCCCTCTGGCGCGACGACCCGGCGAAGAAGGACGAGTCCATCAAGAGACTAAAGCGCGTCGCGGAATTCGGCGAGGACACTCTCTGGGGCACGAGCGCGCTCGGTTGGCTGAATATCATGGGCGAACCGCAGCTTTCCGTCTATTGGGGTTGGCACAAGGGCGACTTCAAAGGACCGAAACTCGATGCGACCGTGAAATACGGCGTCGGCTGGAGCTTCCAGAAACCAGGCAAATACACCATCACATTCGAGAAGGATTCCGGCGTCAACCTGAAGATAGACTCGCTCGTGCTGAAATGCGGCGACGAGGATGTCGCGACGCTGAAGAACCCGACCGTCGCCGGCGACAAGACGGTGTTCGAATACACCCTGCCTCGCGCCTACGCCAAAGGAAAGATTACGGCTATGGTGGTGAAGGGCTCGGCAGACCCCGCAGGCAATTCCACCGGCTCCATCAAAATCCACCGCCAAATACTAAAGCCGCGCAAATAGACCAGCAACGACAATGTTCGACACAAGCCTTAAGACATACGGGGAAGACGTATTCTCCGAGCGCGAAATCCGCGAATACCTGCCGAAGGCAGTGGCGGCCAAGCTTGTCGCCACGATGCGCGAAGGCAAGCCGCTGGACCCGTCGATAGCCGACGCGGTGGCGCACGGGATGAAGGAATGGGCGCTCGCGAAGGGCGCGACGCATTTCACGCACTGGTTCCAGCCGCTCACGGGCGGCACGGCGGAGAAGCACGACGCATTTCTGGAGCCGACTGGCGTGGCGCTGGCAACGAACAAATTCTCCGGGCGCAATCTCGTCGGCGGCGAGACGGACGCCTCGTCGTTCCCGTCCGGCGGCTTGCGTTCGACGTTCGAGGCGCGCGGCTACACGGCGTGGGACCCGACGAGTCCGGCGTTCATAAAGCGCCACGAGAACGGCGCGACGCTTTGCATACCGACGGCGTTCTGCGCATACACGGGCGCGGCGCTCGACATGAAGACGCCGCTCCTGCGCTCCATACAGGCCGTCACGCGCGCGACCGAACGCCTCATGGAGAAGTTCGGCCGCCGCAAGGCCCACGTCGAAATCACTCTCGGCGCAGAGCAGGAGTATTTTCTCATCGACCGCTCGTTCTACCTGAAGCGCCCCGACCTGCTGCAGACCGGACGCACCGTGTTCGGAGCCGCGCCCGCGAAGCATCAGCAGCTAGACGACCACTATTTCGGCGCAATCCGCCCGCGAATCCTCAAGTTCATGACCGAGGTCGAAGAGCGCCTGTGGCGTCTCGGCATCCCGGCAAAGACGCGCCACAACGAAGTCGCGCCTGCCCAGTTCGAACTCGCGCCAATGTTCGAGGATTTGAACCTCGCCGTCGACCACAACATGATGGTCATGGAGGTGCTGCGCCAGACCGCAGAGGCAAACGGTCTCGTCTGCCTGCTGCATGAAAAGCCGTTCGAAGGCGTAAACGGCTCCGGCAAGCACTGCAACTGGTCTATTGCCTACGGCGGCAAGAATCTTCTCTCGCCCGGCGACAATCCGCGGGACAACGCGATATTCCTCACGTTCCTCTCGGCAATCATACGCGCCGTGGATTTGCATGCGGACTTGCTGCGCTACTCGACGGCCGGCGCGGGCAACGACCATCGTCTCGGCGCGAACGAGGCGCCGCCAGCGATTATTTCGATATTCCTTGGCGACGAGCTTACGGCCGTCATGCGGGAAATCGAGACGGGCACGAAAGCGTGCGGCGCGCGCCGCAAGGAACAGGGGATGCGCATCGGCGTCGATACGCTTCCGCCCCTGCCGCGCGACACGACAGACCGCAACCGTACGAGTCCGTTCGCCTTCACGGGCAACAAGTTCGAGTTCCGCGCACCAGGCTCTTCGCAGAATTGCGCCGCGTCGCAAACCGTTTTGAATACGATAGTCGCCGAATCGCTCGACGCGATTTGCGACAAGCTCGACGCTCGCGGCGGCGACTTCAACGAAGAGCTTCAACTGCTTTTGCAGCGGCTCATTCGCAAGCACAAGCGAATTTTGTTTTCCGGCGACGGCTATGGTCCCGAATGGCCGAAGGAGGCCGAGGCTCGCGGCCTGCCGAACCTTCGCAACACGCCGGAAGCAATTGCGCCGCTTACCGACGAAGCCAATCGCGCTCTCTTCGCCAAATACGGCGTCCTGGACGACGGCGAAATCTCCTCGCGGCACGAAATCGCCGCCGAGGACTATGCGAGCAGAGTGTTGATTGAGGGCAAGGTCGCGCTGGAACTTGCGCGCTCGATGATTCGCCCTGTAGTCGCCGACGAATTCTCGCGGCTAGCCACGGCGATAGGACGCGCCAAACGCGACGGCTTGAAGGTCGGCTTGCGCGGCCTTGGAGCGCTTTCGCAGAAACTCGGCGCCGGTCTCGACGACCTCCACGTCAAGTGCGAGCGCCTCGAAAAGGCAATCGCAAAAGGCGATACGGCCAAAATCCTCGCCGCCGCCGCAGATTTGCGCAGCACGGTGGACAGGCTAGAACTTCTCGTGGACGACGGCAAGTGGCCGCTGCCGAAATACAGGCAGATGCTATTCGTATACTGACAATGAAAGCGAAAACATTCATAGACCAAGTCGAAGTCATCGTGCGCAGTGGCAAGGGCGGCGACGGCGCCGCCACGTTTCGCCGCGAGGCCCTCGTCGCTTTCGGCGGTCCCGACGGCGGCGACGGCGGCCGCGGCGGCGACGTCATCTTCAAGGCTTCCGAACACGTCAATTC
>CAMZET010000125.1 GCA_947305825.1 uncultured Verrucomicrobiota bacterium | reverse complement strand
GGCTGGCGGCCCTTGTAGTCGATTTGGGCGGCTCCGTCGCCGGCCAAAGCCTGCGCGAGGCGGTTCAGGGTGCAGGCGTCTTCGCGCGTCATTGGTTTTTTCGCGCCGGTGAAGGGCCAGGCGGCGGGGGCGAGTAGCAGCAGACGGCCGGCGTCGCAGGCGTCGAAGAGGGCTCCTTCGGGCTTGAAGAGCGGCGAGAAGCCTTGGTTTTTCAAGGTGACGACGGCGGCGCCGGCGGCGAACGCACGCCGCGCTATTTCGCGCTCGCCTTGGGAAATGCAGGGATCGACGAGGACGGCGCCGGCGCTCGCCTCGGCGAGCGCTTCTTCAAGGCGTTCGCGGAATTCCGGCGTCTCGACGGCGGGCGGGGCGTCTTTCAGCGGTTTGCCGTATTGGTCGCGCCGGTATGCGAAGAAGCGGCGCGAGCATTGGACCTGGTGGAAGTCGAGGCGGGCGAGCAGCGCGTTGTTGCCGACGGCGGAGAAATGCGCCTCGACCGCGGCTCCGCCGAGGACGAGAGGGATGGCGATGTCGCGCCTTACGGTGAAGAGGCCAGGGTTTTCGCGCTTGGCGGCGAGGCGGCGCGGATTGTCGGCGATATACGCCGCCGCGCGCTCGTAGCGCTCGCGCCCCCAGAGAATGCTGTCGCAAAGGCCGGGCGACCAGAGGGAGGAACCGGCGAGCAAGCTCGCCGGCACCATGGCCCGCGCCTCCGGCGCGGGGCTCGCCGGCGCCATGACCATGGTGCCCGCGAGCTTGCTCGCGGGATTCCCAAGTCCCCTTGCGCGGCTTGTGGTTTTCGCCTTGAACGAGCCTATGATTTGGCCGAGCGGGTGGCTCTGGCGTTCGCGTATCTTGATTATGCCATGGAAATGCTCTGGCATGACGACAAAGGGGCCGGTTTCGACGCCGGGCCAGTTGGCGGCGAGCGCGAGCCATTCTTCTTCGACGATTGCGCCAAGGGGGGAGAGGGTAATCCGGCGAGCTTGCTCGCGTGGCTCTAAGGTTCCCAGCCAGTCGCGGCTGCGGTCGGCCAGGCTCAAAGTTACCATATAACTCGCCGGAGCGCAGTAGTCCCAGCCACTGCGGCGGCGAGTCATGCTGTGCTTTGTCTCTTCGCGGAGCATTAGCCTTAGAAATCATCCTCCTTTACGGCGGCGCGGATGCGGTAGAAGAGGCCGTTTGCGCCGGACGGCGCCTTGGGTGCGGAAATCGTCGTCGCGCCGGTCGCGGTCGCCTGCTCCGGCTCCGTCGCGCCGGCCGTCGCGCTCGTCGAGTCGAGGCCGCCGGCGGCGAGCGCGCCGCTGTATTCGACGGAATACCAGAGCCCGGCAATCGCCTTGAACGCGAACACGGCCGCAGTTTCGCCGCTCAAGTCTATCGGCGCCGCAGCGGTTGCGTCGAGCGTCGGGGTCACCGGAACGCCTTCGTAGCTCGCCGCCGGGTTCAAGACTACCGCGCCGTTCTCGACCTTCAGGATGCCGGAAATCAGTTCCGTCGTAGCCTCGCTGCCTTCCGGCGTGTAGGTCACTTGCAGGACTAAATCCTCGTCGTTCAGGCCGGTGGTGTCGTAGGTGTCGATGTTCTCCGGCGTGACCGGCATGATGCCTGCGACGTAGATGCCGTCGCTCTTCGTTGCGAGTTCGAGGCCGGTCTGCTCGACTCCGCCGACAGTGACCTTGCCGACCGTCACCGCGCCAGTACCGCCTGTCGCGAGCAGCTTCGTCCCGGGCGCGACCGACGCGCCCTCGGGCAGTGCGAGCGTCCCGATGGAGACGGCCGTATTTGCCATGTTGTTGGTAATGCAGCCCGTCGCCGAATATTCACCGATGGAGAACGACTTAAGTTCATATGTTCCCGGCGACAGGCTGATGTTCCCCATCCCCGAAATCTTCGCGAACGAATAATCGCGCTTAGACATATCGTTGAGGATGAAGTCTCCCGCTAGGATAAGTTCCGACTGGAAGTCCAGGTTGTTCCACATCAGGTAGCCGCCGGTGATGCCGTCGAGTTTCAGTTTCGACGTGCCGTTGACGACGTAGTCGGTGAGCGTCTGGCCGTTTGCTTGGAATGCGGGCAGTTCGACGGTGCCAGTCCAGGAGCCGAAGGAAGGAGCGGCTGGAAGGGCAGCGAAGGCGACTGTGCCCGCGCCGGCGAGAGTGGCGCTGATGGCACCCGTGGAAGCGACGTTCACGGTCTTGCTGCTTGGGACTGTGACGGGGACGCTGCTCGAAAGGACTCCGGCGAGCGTCAGCGAGCCGTTGTCCGAGTCGAGCGTCACGCCGCTGCCGCCCGCAATCGAGAACGAGCCGAGCGCAATGTCGTTCCATTGGCGCTTGATGGTCACGCTGCAGCCGGAGTCGACCGTGATTGTCGCGCCGTCGAGCATTGCCGGAACATTCGCGCCCGACGAGAACACCACGTTCCTCGCGACGCGGATTTTGTTCGCGTATTGCGGCAGCGGCCCGAAATATATGTCGCTCGACGACTTCGAGTCGATGACAATCGTATCGCCGTCCTGCAGCGTCGTTTCGGTCGTGCCGTCGGCGAGCGTGACGGCGAGGGAAGTGTCGCCGCCCGTGCCCCAGTAGCCGCTCTTGAAGTATACCTCGCGTTCGGCGGGAGCTTCTTTCGTCCAGATTTCAATGCGCTTGACGCGATAAGCGGAGGCGTTCATCTTCTCGAGGTTCTTTGTATAGGTGTAGTCCAGGGTCTGCGCACCGCCCCAGAAATGCTGGGCGAAGTTGCCGATGCCGAATTCGGCGGCGGTGCTGTCGCTCTGCCAGTTGTTGTAGGCGAAGAGTACTTGGGCAGGGCGGTCTGACGGCGGCGCGGTACGGAAGACCTGCATCGACCCCATCGAGCCGGAAGAGCCGAGCGTGTCGTTCCAGTCGAACACGGCATGTTGGCCGGTGGCATTCCCGTGCGCCGTCGGTGCGCCGCTTGCACCGCTTGCATTCTGCGTGTAGTCGTACGGCGAAAATTCAATCCAGCCCGTCGCCGTGTCGTCGTTCGCCGCAACATTGTCAATCGCGTTGTGGTTGGAATAGACGTGGAGCGAGGTGACGGCTTGCTGGTGGTTGGCCGTGGGCAGTCCGAGGTCGCCGATTGTCGCCGCGAACGCATCCATGTCGACCCACACCCACTTGTGCGCTTCGTTGTCGGTGCGGACGTATTCGACGAAGTAGCCGACCTTGCCGATGTTTTCTGTCGGCCCAGTGCCGTTCACAACAGTCGGCGCGTTGGTGCTGGCGACGGTGATTGTCTGCGCGAGCGAGAAACCGTCGATGTAGTCTGCGAGTTCAGTCTTCGCGGACGCGCCGAGTGCGCTGTCGTCCACGTATTCGGCATACGTATTCGACGGGAACGGGCCGTTCGCCGTCGAGTAGACGTTCGTAATCACCGAGAGCCAGCCTTCGGCCATCTGGTCGTGGCCGAGCCAGTCGGGATGGAGGTTGTCCACAGTGATGCCGGCGGGCGCGGCGTCGTCGCGATACGTCTGGACGAATGCATTGAGGTCGGCGAGATAGACGCGGCCAGCCCATTCAGCCGGCATGTTGGCGGCGTCCATGAATTCTCTCACGAGCGTGTTGAACGGCTCGACGACGGCGGAATTGTTCGTCTTGCGCTGTGAGTCCGCCGCATCGCCGTAGAGGCAGGTGGAAATGACTATCTTCGAGTCAGACAGATTTGCGAGAAGCCGCCACACCGTGTTCGTCAGATTATCGAATACGGTCTGCGGCGTCTGGCCGGTCGCGTAAAGGTCGTTGATGCCGCCGTGCAAGAGGACTACATCGGGATTGCCGACCTGTGTCGTGAGGGTATCGACGTTCTCGACCATTGCGGAGCGCTTGTAGTTCGTCGCGGTCGTCACGCCGATTGTGCCGCCGTGCTTCGCGGAGTGCCATTTCCAAGCATCGGGGACGGTCGCGCCGGAAGGGTCGATAGCGTCCATGAATTCAAGGTCCGCCTCTGTGGCGGTCTGTATTTTGTCGTAGCATCCGACCATTTCGACGTTGAAACCGAGGAGGGTCAGCTTCTGGGCGAGGAGCACACGGTAGTTCGCCTTGGTGTTGCTGGCGTTGAACCCTTCGGTGATGGAGTCGCCGTATGGCCACACCTTCAGTGTCGGCTTCAGGAACTGCGCCGTCTCGTCGTAAACGCGCAGGTAAATCGCGCTTGCGCCGTAAACCAGCTCCGCCGTGAGATTCGACGGGAGATTCGGGACGCTGAGAGTGTCGACGCGCCCGTAGCCCGTCGATTTCACCTGCGGCGTGGTCCATTCGGCGAGCTTGTATGTGCCCGCCGCGATTGTGTCGTTCGTGACGGCGATTGTGCCGGTGGAGGAGAGCGAGCCGATATTTTCGTACGTTCTCGTAACGCCCGCCGCGAAGTTCCATGTCGCATCGTCCGCGATGGAAAGCGTCGCCGCATCTTCTGGATGTTCGGGCACAATCAAATCGCCTGGCGTGTAGTAACCGCTGAAGACGACAATCTTCTCTATCACGAAGCCGGTGAACGGCAGCATGTCGTTGGCGTTCGCAGGGAGAGACGAGCCGCCACCTATGCCAACCTTCGTAAGCGGCACGTTCGAGAACTTGATGCTTGCGTTGGAAAGCGTTTCGCCCGTCATCGAGTCTAGCGACTCTCCGACGTATGCGCGGAAGCCTTGAACATTGTCCCTTGCGCAAAGCAGGTAGCCGCCGCTAGCCGATAGGACTGGAGCGGAAGTGAAGTCGTACGGTTTGCCGTTGTCGGTGTTGAAGTTGCGGTAGACGGCGAGCGTTTTGTCCGCCTTAGTGTATGCGCCGACGTCGAGGCCGACTGTCGCATCTTTGCCCGCCATACCGCCGAACGCGACTACCGGCGCGGATGTGACGC
>CAMZET010000124.1 GCA_947305825.1 uncultured Verrucomicrobiota bacterium | reverse complement strand
TGTTCTTCGGCGGCAACGAGGCGGAGGTCCCCACGCGCGCTCTCTCGATGGGCGTCGGCACGATTTGTGAAGCGAAGAAGATTATCCTTCTTGCTTTCGGCGCCAACAAGGCCGATGCGGTCAAGGGCATGGTCGAGGGCGGCGTCAGTCAGTTCTGCACGGCTTCCGCGCTCCAGATGCACAAGGATGCTTGGGTGTTCTGCGATGAAGCGTCTGCTTCCAAGCTTGCGCTCAAGGATTACTATGCGTGGAGAAGCGCCACGAAGCTCGGGAGCGCGAAGTGATGGATGACGACGGCTTCATGAGCTTCCTCTGTCCGCATTGCCACACGGAAATCGAGGCGACGGTGGACATGATAGGCGAGCGCACGGAGTGTCCGGCATGCGGCGGGGGCATAGTGGTTCCCGACACGCGCGCGCCGGCGCCCGTGGCCGGGTCGGACGGAATAGTCCGGCACGGTCAGGGCGAAGGCGACAAAGCGCGCGGGCAGGCCCAGAAGGGCAGGACGATTCGCATCGAGCTTGGCGATTTCTGATTCGCCTGCCATGTCGAGAGCAACACACCGTCAGGAGGCGCGCAAGCGACCGGCGGCCGGCCGCAAGAAGAAAGGGGCGAGAGGCGCATCGCGCCGTCTCGCCGCTTTCTGTTCTGTCGCGCTCCTGGCCGCGTTTCTTGCCCTCGGTTTTGCAGGGTCGTTCTTTCTCCACCATCCGCGCAAATGGATAGAGTCGCGCCTTGAGAACTGGCCGGCATTTGTCACGGCGCCGCTTGTCTGCTTCGGAGGTCCGTTCGGCGATTTCCTGGATGCGGTCGGTCTCGCCGGGCATGATGCCGTATACGAATACGATGAGGCCGCGCCGTCCGGCTCGATAATTTTCGCCGGGGTTCCCGTGCGAACCGGCGCTCCCGCCCCAGACGATATAACCATCCTTGACCGCGGCGACTTCCTGATAGGCTGGTCGCCGTCGTTGCGCCATCCTGTCTGGGTCGCCTACCACGTGCCGGAGCGTTTTGCCTATAACAGCGGCGCGCGCCCTCCTTTCGAGAAAGACTTTAGCGCGAAAGGCTCGCCGCACCCGAACTCCTATCTCCGCTCCGGCTACGACAGAGGCCACATGGCCCCGAATCATGCCATCACCACGCGCTTCGGTTCCGAGGCCCAGCGCCTGACTTTCCGCATGTCGAACATTGCGCCGCAGTCGCCCTTGCTGAACAGGGGCGTATGGCGCGAGGTCGAGCGGCGCATTGCAGATTTGTGGACGGGAAGCTACGGCGAAATATGGGTGGTGGTGGGCGCCGTGCCCTCCGAGACGGGCGAGACCATAGGCTCTACCGGCATAGACGTGCCGTCGGCGTTCTGGCAAGTGGTGGTGGCGCAAAAAGGGCTGGACGTGCGCGCGCTGGCTTTGATTTATCCGCAGCATCCGCCGGAAGGCTTGTGGCCGGCTCGCGGCCTGCTTTCCATCGACGAGCTCGAAGAGCTCACCGGCCTTGATTTCCTGCCGGCGCTCCCTGAATTCATACAGGCCCCCTTGGAAGCGGAACTTCCGTCGCGCCTTTGGCCGGTAGGCTTATGGGGCGCACTGCGGCAGTTTGCATTCCATTTCAATCATTAGCGTTCCCGTCCGTCGAGACGATTTCCGAAGAAAAAGAGACAAACAGACAAGAGGCAGAGACGAAAATATGAGAAGAACAGCGTTGGCGGCTTTGGCTATGTTGGCGATGGTGGCGGCGAACGGCCAAGGACTGGTTATCGACGTGGTGCGGGCGGGCGCGGAGAAGATACCCGTCTCAATCAATGTGTCGGGAGATGCGTCTTTTGCGAAGTCGCTGCGGCGCAATCTGGAATTGAGCGGACACTTCACGGTGGCGCGGCAAGGCGCTGTGGAAGTCTCCGGCGCCGTCGGCTCTGTCATCCGGACGCAGGGGCGAGGCAAGGCGCTTTCGCTGCCGTCGCTGGCGGCTGAGCCGAAAGCGGCGCGCATGGAGGCTAGGCGTCTTGCCGACAAGATGATTGAAGTGTACGCGAACGGGAAGGGATTCGCGCAGGAGCCGATTGCTTTCGTGTCGCGCGAAGGCTACGGCGCGGAAGTGTACACGTGCTATCCGGACGGCTTTGACATCCGCAAACTGACGGCCGACGGCAAATCCGCCGTCGGCCCGCGCTGGAAAGACCGTGACACGCTGTTTTACACTGGTTTCCTCAATGGCGGCCCGCAGGTCTTCGAGCTTGACGCTCGCACAGGACGCAAGACGCTGAAGTGGAGTTTCCGCGGGCTTACTACGGGCGCCGCCGCGTCGCCTGACGGCCGCCGCGCCGCCATCATCCTTTCCGTCCACGGCAACCCCGAACTCTACACCATCGACATTCTCACCGGCGCCTGGGCGCGCTTGACCCATACCAGAAACGCCAGCGAGGGCCAGCCGGCATGGAGCCCGGACGGCTCGCAAATCGTCTATGTCACCGACGAGAGCCGTTTCCCGCAACTCTACACCATCGACCCATCTTCTCGCCAGAAGCGGCGCCTTACCTACAAAGGTTCGCAGAATGTCGACCCTGATTGGGGCGCTGACGGTCGCGTGGCCTACATAACAAAGCGCGGCGGCTCTTCGCAGATCGCCGTGATGGACCCCCGGCAGGGCGAGTCTTCCGTAGTGCTGGTAACCGAGCCGGGCAACTGGGAACACCCGTCCTGGTCTTCCGACGGACGCCACATCGTCGCCTCGCGCGACAATGCGCTTTTCATCATCGACACCGTGCCGGAAGATGAAGGCGGCGAAAAGCCGAAGCAGCTATTCTTGAATCCCGGCCGTTGGATTACCCCGTCCTGGCGCCGTTCGCTTTGACATCCCGTGTTCAAGTATATCGTCAGACGTCTCCTGGAAGTGATTCCGACGACAATCGGAATCCTGCTGCTTACTTTCCTTCTGTTCAACGTGGTAGGAGGTTCGCCGGCGATATCGGTTCTTGGCAAGAACGCAACGGCGGAGTCCATAGCGGCGTTCAACCATCGTTTCGGCTACGACAAGCCGCTCCTGGTAGGCAAGATGCCGACGCCGCTCGACAGCCAGTTCTTCAATTTTCTAGGCAACCTTGCACGAGGCGATTTGGGTTATTCCGTCGAGCTAGACGAGCCGGTAGCGCAAGTCCTCGCACGCGGCGTCGGCCCATCGCTCGCGCTTACTGTGCCGATTCTGGTCGGCGGCACCCTCGTCGCCTTGATGCTCGCGATGCTCTCGGCGGCCTTGCGCGGCGGCTGCGTCGACAAGGCAATCCTTTTCGCCTCCACGGTTCTCATGAGCGTCAATTACGTGATTTGGGTAATCGCCGGGCAGTTCCTGCTTTCGTACAAGGCCGGCATTTTCCCGGTATGGGGCTACGGTTCGCCGGCGTATCTTGTGTTGCCGGTTTTGATAGGCATAGTCAGCTCTCTCGGCTCGGACGTGCGCTTCTTTCGAACAGCCATCCTTGACGAAATCTATCGCCCTTATGTGCTTACTGCTCGCTCCAAGGGGCTTTCTCCCACTACCATAATGGCCAGGCACGTGTTGCGCAACGCGCTTATCGCCATTGTGACGTATGTCTCGCTCTCGATTCCGTATTTGTTTACCGGTTCTCTTTTGCTTGAATCGTTTTTCGGCATACCAGGATTGGGGTCGGTGTCGATAAACGCGATACATTCGGCGGATATGGCGGTGGTGCGGTCCGTAGTGGTGCTTGGTGCGCTGATTTACCAGTTCGTCAATCTGGCGACGGACGTGGCCTGTGCGTTGCTGGACCCTCGTGTGCGCCTGTCTTAGTTGAGTCTGTAAGGTTCGGGTCCATGGTGATTCAGCTTTGATTGGACAACTACCATCTGCGGAGCGAGTGCTTGATTAGACCGCAGCACTTCCTTGTCAGGGCGGAAATGGTATAATGCGCACAACTTGAGCCGTCAATGAAGGAGTTATCATACAATGCCGCAGAACGGCGGACAGGCTTGTCGCGGCTACGGCGGCATACGGAGGCTCGCGTGTTCCCGTGGACGAGACTTTCCTGTATGACGGCAACGGAGCGATGACTAACGCCACGAGTTCTTGCGAGACCGTGTTCGTTGCGGCGTATGATGCGCAAGGCCGACTTGCGTTGCTGGGTTCGAATGCGTTCGCCTACGATGCGCTCGGCAATCGCATCTTGTCCGGAGACCATGTTTTCATACCTGACCAGTAATCCATTTTGTTGTTGACCCACAAACAGGGGCGCGAACAGATTTCAAATTCAAATAGGTTGAACTATGCGAGTACAATGTACCACAAATCACTACCATCCCATAGGTGCGTAGTTGGTCTGCGGAAGCCCTGATTTCATTGGCTTCCGCTCGCTTTTTTCAGGTTGTCTTGTCTCCCAGTACACCTCCTCGGCAACCTCGGCTGGCCTGGTCCTGTTTGCGTGCGAGAACGTGTTGCGCTTCCCAGGCGTCGCGTTGCGCACGAGCGACAGCTTCCTCCTGTTCAGGTCGGCGTCGTCGCATATCTCCGTGAGGCACGAGGCGCGGGAGAGATGCCCGAAAATCAGCATGACGAAGTGGCTTGTCGCCGAGAACTTCCTCGCGTCTACGCCGTGCGCGTTCGCTGTCTTTTCGATGAGCCAGCGTGAGATTCGCTGAACAATCTGCCTCAAAGTATGGTATACTCTTGGCGTCGCCTTGTTGTGGTTTGTTTTCATACCTGTAGAGTATACAGGAAAACCGGCAAGGCGACTTTGCGTTATTTATGATTTTTGGAGCTGTCAGGACTCCGCGTCTCTGCGCCTCTGCGCCTCTGCGCGAGATTCACACCATTCCTATGGGATGGTAGTGAAACGGGACATAAATGCTAAATGCAACAGCCAAATCAACAAATCGAAAAATCAATAAATCATCATA